>CAYWNQ010000140.1:0-5827 GCA_964459695.1 uncultured Halobacteriales archaeon
TGGCCCCTACACCCGGTCCTGGAAGTCCGAGACCGCCGCGTAGCAGTCCGCCCGCCGCTCGCCGTGCATCACGTAGTGGTCGGCCCCCGAGAGCTCGACGTAGTCGGCCCGCGTCGCCAGGTCGTCGTAGAACGAAAGCGCGTCCGCCCGCGTCGATATCGCGTCCTCGCTGCCGCGCAGCGCCAGCGTCGGCAGCTCCAGGGCGGCGGCGTCGTATATCTCGCCGCCCTCGGCGAGCTGCTTCGTGTCGGCCAGCGCCCCGCTCTGGGCGACGTAGGTCTCCTCGTCGACGCCCTGGTTCGACTCGACCTGGGTCGTCCAGACGGCCTCGAACAGCTCGTCGACGTCGCACTGTCGCTCCTTCACGGCCTCGTACTCCTGGGTGTAGTAGGCGTCCAGCGACGGGTCGACGTTGAGCGCCTCGGCGATCTCCGCGAACGACCACGGCGGCCGGTAGACGGGTGCCACCTGGGCGAGCGACGCCGCGTCGTGGTCGTGGTGGGTGGCGAAGTAGCCACACGTCATCGTCCCCCAGGAGACGCCGACCAGGTGGACGACCTCGAACCGGTCGGCGACGGCGTCGTAGGCGGCCGCGATGTCGGTCGCGGCTGTGGGGGCGCGCACGGGCGGGTCGTTGGCCTCGGGCGGTTCGTCGAGTTCGGGCGGCCGGTCGCTGTCGCCGTAGCCCCTGACGTCCAGCGCGAACGCCGCCCGGCCGCGGCCGGCGGCGGCGCCCAGCCAGGAGTAGGCGTCGCCCGCCACCGGCGGGTCGAACAGCGCCCGCGAGCAGGTGATCGAGCCGTGGACGAACAGGACCGCCTCGTCGGCGCCCGCCGGGACGCGCTCCCACAGCCGCAGGGTCGTGCCGTCGGCGGCGGTGACGGTGCCGGGCTCGAGGTCCATACCGGAAAACCGGGTTCCAGCGGCGAGAAAGCCCCAGTTCACATGTTAACCACGGAGGATAGGGCGCTGGAGCCGATGTGTTTGGACGTGCCAATGGACTCCGACAGACTCTCGCGCAGGCGGATGCTCGCGGCCCTGGGTGCGACGGGCGTCGCCGGGCTCGCCGGCTGCACCGGGGACGGCGACGACGGCGCAACACCGACCGACGAGGACACACCAACCGACGGCTCGGGCGGGACGGCGACGCCGACCGGGACCCCGGAGCCGGTGTCGGGGACCCTCACCATCGGCGCGCTCCAGCCGCTGTCGGGCGCGCTGCAGTACTACGGCCAGTCGGCGCTGTGGGGCTTCTTCGGCGGCTTCGGCTACAAGGGCGACCTGTCCGCCGGGGACCTCCCCGACGCCACCACCGGGACGAAGACGATGACGGTCGGCGACGTCGACTACGAGATCGTCGTCAGGGACACCACCGCCGAGGGCGGCGCGCAGGCCCAGGCCGAGACGCTGGTGACCGACGACGGCGTCGACATGCTGTTCGGCACCACGTCCTCGGCGGCGGCCCAGGCGGTCGTGACCAACGTGACGAAGGTCTCGGGCGTGCCCACCGTCATCGGGCCGGCGGCCTCGGCGGGCGTCACCTCCAGCTCGAGCACCTGCGGCGAGAACGTGTTCCGCGCGAGCGAGAACGTGGCGATGGACGCCCGCAGCGGCGGCAAGTACGTCGCCGAGAACACCGACATCTCCTCGGTGTACCTGTTCGGCGCGGACTACTCGTTCGGCCAGTCCGTGGTGAACAACTACGAGAAGGTCCTCCGGGCCAACGACGTCGAGATCGCCGGCACGAAGTTCGTTGCCCAGGGCACCGAGGAGTGGGCCGGGCTGCTGGACAACGCCGAGGCGACCGGCGCCGAGGGCGTGGTCACCGGCTTCACGGCGGCGACGCTGCCGTTCCTGTTCGACGCGTTCCTCAGCGGCGACTACAGCTTCCAGGCCATCGGCGGGCTGCCGAGCGTCGTGGGCCACACCGCCATCGGCAACACGATGCGGCGGGTGCTGGGCGAGCCGCTCACCCAGGAGAAGATCGACGCGACCAACATCGGCGCGCTGACCACCCGGTACCACTGGAACCAGTACGACAACGACGTCAACAGCGCGTTCGTGGACATGCACACGTCGGCCTACGGCAGCGTCCCGGACCTGTTCAGCAGCGGCACGTTCACCGCCGCCTCCTCCATCGCGCAGGCCGTCGAGGCCGGCGGCTCGCTGGCGCCCGCCGACATCCGGGCGGAGATGACCGGGATGACCGTCACCGACACGCCGAAGGGCGAGGGCGGCTACACCTACCAGACCTACAACAACCAGGCACGCTCGGAGATGACCGTCGTGAACATGGCGGTGACCGAGGAGGAGAACTGGGACGCCCCCGTCCAGCCGAGCGAGCCCGTCGGCTCCGTGGCGGCGGGCGAGACGACCCTCCCGGCGGACGATCCGGACATGGGCTGCTCGCTGTAGGATGCTCCGGGCGCGGAACCTGACGAAGCGGTTCGGCGGCCTCGTGGCCGTCGACGACGTCGACTTCGAGCTCGGGGGGGAGCTGACCTCGCTCATCGGCCCGAACGGCGCCGGCAAGACCACGTTCTTCAACCTGCTGACCGGCGTGCTCGGGCCCTCCGCGGGGACCGTCGAGCTCCGGGTCGACGGGAGCTACCGCGACGTGACCGGCGCGGCCCCCCACGAGACGGCGCGGCTCGGACTCCACCGCTCGTACCAGATCACGAACGTCTTCCCGACCACCACCGTCCTGGAGAACGTCCGCGTCGCCGCCCAGGCCCACAGCGACGACGGCTGGCGGGCCTGGCGGAACGTCGGCTCGTTCGAGGGCCACCACGAGGAGGCCCACCGGGTGCTCGAGCGCGTCGGCCTGGGCGGGAAGACCGACGCCCTCGCACGGAACCTCAGCCACGGCGAGAAGCGCCAGCTGGAGGTCGCCATCGCGCTGGCCGGCGACCCGTCGGTGCTGCTGCTCGACGAGCCCAACGCGGGCGTCTCCAGCGAGAGCGTCGACGACATCATCGACCTGGTCAACGACGTCGCCCGCGACCACGCGGTGCTGCTCGTCGAGCACAACATGGACATCGTGATGGAGGTCTCCGAGCGCATCGTGGTGCTCAACCGCGGCCAGGTCATCGCCGACGGCCCGCCCGCGGAGGTCCGGGCGGACCCGGCGGTCCAGGAGGCCTACCTCGGGGGCTACGAGCCGGGCGACGTCTCGCGGCGACGCGAGGACGAGGAGGGGGTCGCGTGAGCCTGCTCGAGGTCGAGGACGCCCACACCTACTACGGCGAGAGCCACATCCTGGAGGGCGTCTCGATGGCCGTCGAGGAGGGCGAGGTCGTCGCGCTCATCGGGCGCAACGGCGTCGGCAAGACCACCACGCTGCGGACGGTGCTGCAGCTCACGCCGCCGCGGGAGGGCTCGGTGCGGTACCGCGGCGAGGAGCTGGTCGGGCTGCGGACCCACGAGGTCGCCGAGCGCGGCGTGGGCTGGATCCCCGAGGAGCGCCGCGTCTTCGGCGAGCTCACCGTCGAGGAGAACGTGCGCGTGGCGACGCCGAGCGACGGCGACGTCGCGGCGGCGCTGGACCTGGCGTTCGACACCTTCCCCGCACTCGCCGAGCGCCGGGCGGCGAAGGGCCGGACGCTGTCGGGCGGCCAGCAGCAGATGCTCGCCATCGCCCGCGGGCTGGTCGGGGACAACGACCTGCTGCTGATCGACGAGCCCAGCGAGGGCCTGGCGCCGAAGATCGTGGCCGACGTGGCCGAGGCCGTCGCCGACGTCGCCGCCGACGCCACCGTGCTGCTGGTCGAGCAGAACCTCCCGCTGGCGATCGACCTGGCCGACCGGTTCTACCTGCTCGACAACGGCCAGGTCGTCGAGTCCGGCACGACCGAGGGCGTCAGCCCCGAGGACGAGGACCTCCGGAGGTACCTCAGCGCATGAGTTGGGTCGTCCCCCTGTTCGTGGACGCCCTGGGGCAGTTCCTCCAGCCCTCGACGCTGCTGGAGGTGCTCGTCGAGGGGCTGGCGAAGTCGGCGGTGTTCGTGATGATCGCCGCCGGCCTGACGCTCATCTTCGGGCTGATGGGCGTGCTCAACTTCGCCCACGGCTCGCTCACCATGGTGGGCGCCTACCTCGGCGGCCTCATCATGGTGCTCGGCGTCACCTCCGCCGCCGGCGGGCTGCGGCGGTACGTGCTGTTCTTCGTCGCCGTGTTCGCCGTCCTCGCCGCGCTGTCTGCGTTCGGCGCGGCGGTGGAGGTCAGCCTCATCCGGCCGCTGTACGACCGGCCGCCGCTGACCCAGATCCTGCTCACCTTCGGGGTGACGCTGGTGCTCGACGAGCTGGCCCGCATCGTCGTGGACTTCTACGGCATCCGCCCGAGCGACCTCTGGCAGCAGCCCCTCCAGACGCGCCCGGACTTCCTCGCCGGCCGCGTGGAGTTCGCCGGCATCTCCGCGCGGGGCATCGCGCTGTTCGAGATCGCCTTCGGCGTGGTCACGGTCGCGGTCGTCTGGGCGTTCCTCACCCGGACCCGGTACGGCCTCGTGGTCCGGGCCGGCAGCGAGGACGACGAGATGACCGAGGCGCTGGGCATCGACGTCCGGCGGGTGTTCACCACGGTGTTCGCGCTGGGTGCCGGCCTGGCGGGGGTCGCCGGCGTGCTGCTGATGTGGGACACCTTCTGGGGCGCCAGCGTGCCGCTCGCGACCGAGACGCTGCTGCCGGCGTTCGTCGTGGTCATCATCGGCGGGTTGGGGACCTTCCGGGGGACGGTCGTCGCGGCGCTGATCGTCGGCATGACCGACGCCGTGATGACGTGGTGGTTCCAGAACGCCATCGCGTTCACCGGCCTGGCCGAGCTGGTGATCTTCGGGCTGCTGGTCGGCGTGCTGATCTGGCGCCCGCAGGGGCTGTTCGGCGTCGCGGAGGTGGGCGGCCATTAGCGACCGCGCCGACGGGCCGCCCGGCGACGCCGACGGGGCGGACGCCGCCGGCGGGGCCGGGACCATCGAGGAGCTGACCGGCGACGCCGACCTGGTCGACGGCGGCGAGGCGGCCTGGCCGGTGCGGTACGCCCGCGAGCACGTCGCCCACCTCGTCGTCGTCGCCGCGATGGTGGCCTACCCCGGCCTCCACTTCCTGCTGACGCTGACCGAACCGGCCACCGTGCTCGGCACGCAGGTCGGTCCCTCGCCGGTCGCCGCCGAGGCGACGATGTTCCTGCCCCGGGTCGCCACCATGATCGGCGTGTTCTACTTCGGGCTGTTCGCGATGAGCTTCGACTTCATCTCGGGGTACACCGGCTACCTGTCGTTCGGCCACGCCGTGTTCTACGGCACCGGCGGCTACTTCGTGGTGATGGCGGCCAACGGGAAGGTGCCGCTGGTGCCCCCCGGCACGCCGTTCATGGTGCTGCTCGTGCTGGCCGGGCTGGCGGCGGTGGTGGTGGCGCTGGCCATCGGGCTGGTGTCGTTCCGGCTGACTGGCGTCTACTTCGCCATGATCACGCTGGGGTTCGCCCAGGTGGCCTACGTGTTCGTCCGCGACTGGGGCTACGTCGGCGACAACCCCCGCGACGGCGTGTTCGTCGGCGACCCCACCCGGACGTTCGACGTGGGCGTCCCGTGGCTCGACCAGCTCAACCTCGCCGTCGGGCGGCTGGCCGGCGAGGCCGCCAGCGTCGGCGGCATCGCCTTCGACGCGACCGGGACCACCTACTACCTCGTCGGCGCCGTGGTGCTGGTCTGCTACCTGGCGATGCAGCGGCTCGTCCACTCGCCGTTCGGCCGCGTGATGATCGCCATCCGCGAGAACGAGGAGCGCGCCCGCGCCGTCGGCTACGACACGTTCCGGTACAAGCTCG
>CAYWNQ010000141.1:0-5794 GCA_964459695.1 uncultured Halobacteriales archaeon
TCCGGGCGAACACCTGGACGAAGTCGGCGTACGGCGCGTTCGTGATCCACTGCTTGGTGCCGTCGATGACCCACTCGTCGCCGTCGCGGTCGGCGGTGGTGTCCATGTTCGGCGAGTCCGAGCCGACGCCGGGCTCGGTCTGGGCGAATGCGGTGGACTTCTCGCCGCGGACGCAGGGCTCGAGGTAGGTCTCGACCTGGTCGCCCTCGGCCTGGGCCAGCAGCGGCTTGGGTCCCTCCGGACCGGCCAGCGCGTACTCCGAGAGGTCGGTCTCGTGGGCCGCGGCGGCCTTGAGCATCCGGTACCACGTGACGTTGGAGACGCCCTCCCCGCCGACCGACTCGGGGAGGTTCGCGGCGTAGAATCCGGCGTCGGCGCTCAGTCGCCGGACCTCGTCGATGGCGTCCTGCACCGCCGGGACGAGGCGGCCGTCGTCCGCCCGGCGCTTGCGGGGGTTCGCCCAGGTCTCGCCGAGGTCGTCCTCGATGGGGCGGACCTCCTGCTCGAGGAACTCCGCCAGCGCGTCGAGGACCAGTCGGGTCTGTTCGTCGGTCTCGAAGCTGACGCCCCCCGACGCGGCGTCCTGCTGGTCGGTCGCCATGGGCGGGGATACGGCGCCTGCGGTATAACTGCTGTGCGGGGCATGCACGGCTCGGGCCTCGCCGGTGGCACCCGTCGTTAAGTTCCCCCGTGCCGACGGGCCGGTATGCGACTCGATGGGGTCCGCGTGCTGGACCTGACCCGCCTGTTGCCCGGCCCGTACGCGACGCAGCTCCTCGCCGACGCGGGGGCCGACGTCGTCAAGGTCGAGGACACCGACGCCGGTGACTACGCCCGCCACATGCCGCCCGTGACCGACCGGGGTCACGGGGCCGTCTTCGACGCCGTCAACCGCGGCAAGCGCAGCGTCGCCCTGGACCTCAAGGACGACGACGGGCGGGCGGCGTTCTACGCCCTCGCCGAGACCGCCGACGTGGTCATCGAGAGCTTCCGGCCGGGCGTCGCCGAGCGCCTCGGCGTCGACTACGACGCCGTGTGCGAGCACCGCCCGGACGTCGTGTACTGCTCGCTGACGGGGTACGGCCAGGACGGTCCGCTGGCCGACGCCGCCGGCCACGATATCAACTACGTCGGCGTCGCCGGACTGCTGGACATGACCCGCGAGGACGACGAGGCGACCCCCCAGCCGCCGGGCTACCAGGTCGCCGACCTGGGTGGCGGCCTGTTCGCCGCCTTCGCCGTCGTCTCGGCGCTGCTGACCCGCGAGCTCGGGAACGGCGACGGCGAGTACGTCGACGTGGCGATGACCGACGTGGTCGCGTCGTTCTCCCAGTCGGTGGCGGCGGAGGTGTTCCAGGGCGGCGACCCGCGGCCGGGCGAGACGGCGCTGACCGGCGGGTATCCCTGGTACGACGTCTACGAGTGCGCCGACGGCCGGTACGTCACGCTCGGCGCCCTCGAGCCGCGGTTCTGGCGGGCCTTCTGCGAGGCCGTCGACCGGGAGGACCTGATCGGGACCCACATGACCGACGACCCCGCCGAGCGGGAGGCGCTCCGGGCCGAGCTCACGGAGCTGTTCGGGACGCGATCGCGCGACGAGTGGGAGGAGCACTTCGAGGGGGTCGACGCCACCGTCGAGGGGGTGTACACGCCGGCGGAGGCGTTCGAGCATCCGCAGCTCGCGGCCCGTGGGGTCGTCCAGGGCGGCGCCGACGGGGCCCCGCGGGTCGGCTTCCCCGCGAAGGGCTCGGCACTCCCCGAGCCAGCCGACGGCGACGTCCCGGGCCACGGCGAACACACCGAGGCGCTGCTCCGGGACGCCGGCGTCGACCCCGACGCGCTGGACCGCCTCCTGGAGTCGGGGGTGGTGGCGTGAGCCACGACCTCCTGCTGCCCCACCTCGGCCGGGACCCGACCGAGCTGGCCGTCCGGGCCGAGGAGCTGGGCTACCGGTCGGCCTGGATCGGCGAGCTGTGGGGCTCGGCGTCGCCGGTGAAGCTGACCGAGATCGCCTGCCGGACCGACGACCTGGAACTAGGCAGCGCCGTCCTCAACGTCTACTCCCGGTCGCCCGCAGTGCTGGCGATGACCGCATACACCATCGACCGCGTCTCCGAGGGCCGGTTCACCCTCGGCGTGGGGACCTCCACGGCGAAGGCCGTCGAGGACCTCCACGGGATGCCCTTCGACCGGCCCGTCAGGCGGGCCCACGAGACGATCGAACTCGTCCGGGCGTTCCTCGAGGGGTCCGGACGGGTCGACTACGACGGCGAACTCCTCTCGGCGGCGGACTTCCCGTCGCTGGGCCACGGCGTGCCCATCTACCACGCCGCACTCGGCGAGGCCAACCGCCGCGTCGTGGCGCGGCTCTGCGACGGCTGGATCCCCCACAACGTCCCGTTCCCGGACCTCCAAGAGGCGTTCGACTACGTCGTCGACAACCTGCCCGCCGACCGCGACCCCGGGGACGTCACAGTCGCGCCCTACGTCCCCGCGGCCGTCTCGGACGACCCCGAGGAGGCCCGCGACGCGGTCCGGGGCCACGTGGCCTACTACGTCGGCAACGGGGAGGGCTACAAGCGGGCTGTCGGCCGGCGGTTCCCCGAGGCCGCCGACCGGATCCAGGAGCTGTGGCAGGCCGGCGACAGGCCCGAGGCCACCGCCGCCGTCACCGACGAGATGGTGGCGGCGCTGGGCGTCGCCGGCACGCCGGATGGCGCCCGCGAGCAGTTCCGGGCGCTGCTCGCGATGGACGTCGTCGACCGACCGATGGTCACGATCCCGAACAACGCCGCCGGCCAGCTCGGCGAGCGGACCATCGAGGCCCTGGCGCCCGACCGGCTGTAGCGACCGGCTCGCGAACAGGCGGTCCTGCGGCGGCGCGCGCGGTCGGGCGCTCGACGACGGGTCGGACCGCACTCCCGCGCGACCCGCCGCCCCGGTGGCTACGTCACGGTGACGGTGGCCGCGGTATCCCTCAAAAGGGTTCGCAGCTCAGAAGCTGAACAGGTCGATGCCGCCGGTGACGCCGATGACCTGGCCGGTCACGTAGTTGGCCTGCTCGGAGGACAGGTAGGCGATCAGGTTGGCGACGTCCTCCTCGCGGCCCAGCCGGCGCATCGGCGTCGCTTTGGCGATGCGCGCGAAGTACTCGTCGACCTGCTCGAGCTGTTCGATCTCCATGTCGGCGAAGGCCTCGACGACGATGCTCGGTGCGAGCACGTTCGAGGTCACGCCGTTCTGGGCGCCCTCCAGGGCGAGGGTCTTGCCGAACCCGATCAGCGCCGCCTTCGTCGCGGAGTACGAGACCTGGCCGAAACCGCCCTGCCAGCCCGCCATCGATGACATGTTCAGGACCCGGCCCCAGCCGCGGTCGCACATCCGGGGGAACACCTCGCGCGTGACGTTGTACGTGCCCGTGAGGTTGATCTCGACGTCGCGCTCCCAGATCTCGTCGTCGAAGTCCTTGACCTGGTCCCGGGCGTCGACCATCGCGGCGTTGTTCACGAGCACGTCGACGCCGCCGGACTCCTCCTCCAGGGCCTCGACGGTCGCGGCGACCTCGTCGCGGTCGGTGAGGTCGCACTCGACGGCGCGTGCCTCCCCGGCGTAGTCGCCGTCGTTGATCTCGTCGGCCACGTTCTCGGCGGCCTCGACGTTGACGTCCAGCGCGACGACCTCGGCGCCCTCGTTCGCGAGCACCCGACAGTCCTCGCCGCCGATCCGACCGCCGCCACCGGTCACGAGCGCGGTCTTGTCGTCCAGTCCGAAGTCCATGACGTCCGGGCCAACCGCCGCGTGTGCCATAACGCTATTGAATCCCCCGAGTTCCGCACGTCGTCGGGGTGAGGTATTTGTCGGGGCCGTCCCTGGGGCCGGGCATGGTCGCCGTCCCGGGCTGGGTCCCCGCCTGGCAGGCCCTCGTGGTCGTCGCCGCCGTGGCGTCGCTCGTCGCACTCCGGCTGCTCGCCGGACCCGGCGGTCGCTGGCGCGTGGCCGTGCGGCGCCGGCTCCTGCTCGGCGTGCCGTGGGGGACGCTGCTGACGGTGCTCGTGGTGCTCGGGACGTACCTGTTCCTCCAGGGCGGGCTCGGCCACTGGCACAGGCCCGTCGTGGTGCCGTTCCGGGCGTGGTCGTACTTCTACCCGCTCGGCGTCCTGACGGCGGGCCTGGCCCACGCCGGTCCCGGCCACCTGACGGGGAACCTCCTCGGGACGCTGGTCTTCGGCTCGCTGGCCGAGTACGGGTGGGGTCACTTCCCGACCGAGCGGGGCTCGTCGTCGTTCGGGAGCCTCCGTTCGAACCCGTACGCCAGGGTTCTCGCGGTGCCGGTCGTGGCCGTGCTGGCCGCGGTGTTCACCGGGCTGTTCGGCCTCGGGCCCGTCGTGGGCTTCTCCGGCGTCGTGTTCGCCCTGGCCGGGTTCTCGCTGGTCCGGCTCCCGGTCGCCACGGTCGTCGCGCTGGTCGTCGGGGACGTGCTCGACGTGTTCTACCTGTCGCTGCTGAACCCGGTCATCACCGGTTCCGGAGGCACCTCGTTCACCACACCCTGGTGGGCCGGCGTCGCCATCCAGGGCCACGCGCTCGGCGTGTTCCTGGGTGTCGTCGTCGGGGCGGTGCTGGTCCACCGGCGAGACGCGGCGCCACCGGCCGCCCGCGTCTGGCTGGCGGCGCTGGCGTTCGCCGTGGCCCAGGGCCTGTGGGCGGTGTACGCCTTCCGGGGCGGGCGCTACGTCCTCTACCGGGCCGGCGGCGTGGCGCTCGCGTTCGTCCTCGCCGCGCTGGTGACCGCGGGCGTCACCGCGTCGGGCGCCACCCTCGTCGACCGTATCGACCTCTCGCGGCGTGAGGCCGCCGTCGGGCTGCTGGTCTGTGTCCTCCTTGCCCTCTCGCTGGTGGCCGTCCCGTACAACCTCCTCACGCCCGCCGCCGGAGACCCGCCGGACGACGCCGTCGCGGTGCGGGACTACACCGTCTACTACGCCGAGGACGTCCCGAACCGGCTGGTCGCGGCGTTCGACGTCGACGTCCCGGGGTTCGAGACGAGCAACGTCTCGGCCAGCGGCGTCATCGTCACCAGCGACCGCCGCGACATCTGGTGGGAGCAGGTGTCGACCGCCAGGCTGGCGTTCGCCGGCCAGCACCGCGTCCGGGTCGGGGGGGTCGGCTGGCGGGCGTCGGTGGTCGCCAACCGCTCGGGCTGGTCCGCCGTGGGCGGCCCGACGGCCTACCGCGTGACGCTGCGGCGGCCCGGTGACCCGCCCCGGGTGGCGTTCCGGTCTGAGCCGGCCGCCGCCGAGCCGACGGTCGCTGGCCGCAACGTCTCCGTCGCGCCGGCCGCCGACGGCGACCGGTTCGCGGTCCGTGTGCGTCGGGACAACCGGACGCTGGGCCGCGCGCCCATCCCGACGGGCAACGCGTCGGTCCGGGTCGGCGGCCTGACGCTCACGCGCGACGGTCGAGGGCTGTTCGCGGTCCGCGGGGAGACCCGCGTCCGGGTCGCCGTCAGGGAGCGATACCAATAGGCGCGAGCATCACCGCCACCGGATGCGGAAGACCTCCGCCTCGAGGCGTTCGGCGGCGCTGTCGTGGAACGCGAACTGTCGCGGCAGGTCGATGTCCGCCCGGAACGCGTGGGTGACCTCGCCACCCTCGTCGGCGGCGAACGCCTCGACGAAGTCCTCGCTGCCCTCGTTGTGGACGGAGTACGAGACGCCGGCGACCTCGGCGGCGGTCGCGAGGAACGCCCGGTCGGCGTGCTCGTTGCCCGACTGGGCGCCGAACGGCGGGTTCA
>CAYWNQ010000142.1:0-5667 GCA_964459695.1 uncultured Halobacteriales archaeon
GGTCCATCATCTGCTTCATCTTGCGCGGGTTGAGCCCGCCGCCTCCTCCGAACATGCCACCGCCTTCGGGCCGGAGGGGAAAAAGGCTCACCTTCGCTCGCTGGGACGGTCGTTCGGCCCATCGGGTCGGGTTCGTCCGGGCGCACGCCGGCGGCTCGACTCCGAAACGCACAATCCCCCCGCCGCGGAACCATCACCGACGCATGCACGTGCTCGCCGACCTCCTCGCCGGCAACCGGGCCCACGCCGACCGGGTCCACGACGACCTGGCGGCCCACCAGGACGGCCAGCAGCCCGACGTCGTGACCGTCTGCTGTTCGGATTCGCGGGTGCTCCAGGAGGACATGTGGGACCTCCGGGAGCCGGGCCGGGTGTTCACCTGCGGCACCATCGGCAACCGCACGGTCCAGCGCACGCCGACGGGCCGGACCGTCTCCGGTGACGTGCTCTACCCCATCGTCCACGCCGGCACCCGGCTGGCCGTCGTCGTCGGCCACACGGGCTGCGGCGCCGTCACCGCGACCTACGACGACCTGGTCGAGGGCGTCGACGAGCCCGACGGCATCCGCCACTGCATCGACATGCTCGCGCCGACGCTCGAGCCCGGCGTCGACCGGCTCCCGGCGGACCTCCGGCGCGAGGACGCGGTCGACCACCTGGTCGAGTACAACGTCGACCGGCAGGTAGAGGCCCTGGTCGAGAGCCCGGAAGTGCCCGCCGACGTCACCGTCGCGGGGGTGGTCTACGACCTCCGTGGCAGTTACGGCGGGCGGCGCGGCCGGGTCCACGTCGTGAACGTCGACGGCGAGACCGACCCCGACGACCTCCGCGAGCGGTACCCGGAGGTCGGCGACCACGTCAGGCGGCGCTGGACGTACTGAGCCGTCGTCGCCCCGGTCGACCACCCGGACCGCTTTTCCCGCACGCCCGTCTACCGCGGTCGTGCGCAGGTTCTCGCCGGAGTACCTCGAGCGGACCCGCGAGGGGCTGTGGGCCGACCGCGAGGCGCTGGCGGCCCTCGAGCTCGAGCGCTGCGACTCGGTGCTGGACGTCGGCTGCGGCACCGGCGAGCTCACCCGGGTGCTCGCCGAGGAGTCCGGCGGTCGCGTGGTGGGGCTCGACCGGGACCCCGCGCTGCTGGCCGGGCTGGCCCAGCCCGCTGTCCGGGGGGACGCGCTGGCGCTGCCGGTCTCGACCGGCGGCGTCGACCTGGTGGTCTGCCAGGCGCTGCTGGTCAACCTCCCCGACCCCGCCGCTGCAGTCGCGGAGTTCGCCCGAGCCGCCGGCGACCGCGTGGCCGCCGTCGAGCCCGACAACGCCGCCGTCACGGTCGAGTCGACCGTCGACGCGGAGGCGCCGCTCGCCCGCCGGGC
The DNA here is from genome assembly GCA_964459695.1 of uncultured Halobacteriales archaeon. Taxonomy (GTDB): domain Archaea; phylum Halobacteriota; class Halobacteria; order Halobacteriales; family Haloarculaceae; genus CAYWNQ01. The sequence goes on from CAYWNQ010000142.1 coordinate 1,374, forward strand.
CCGTGCGCGGTACCGGGCGGGCGTCGGGACCGACGTTGCGCTCGGGGCCGACGCCGCCGACCTGTTCCGCGACGCCGGGCTGACCGACGTGACCGCCCGCCGCCACGACCAGGTCCGGACCGTCGAGCCGCCGTACGACGAGGCCGACCTCGCGGCCGCCGCCCGGAAGGCCGGCGGCGACGCGCTGCGGGATCGCCGGCCCACGATGGCCGGTGACGACGAGGAACTGGACGAGCTCCGGACCGCGTGGCGGGAGATGGGCCGGGCGGTGCTCGAACAGGTCCGCGACGGGGAGTACCGCCGGCGTGAGGTCGTCCCGTTCTACGTGACGACCGGTCGGGTCCCGCAGTGAGCGGTCCGGGAACGTTTTCCCGTGCCCCCCACGAGCAGCCGCCATGGATCCCCGCGTCAACGAACAGGCCCGCATCCTGGTCGAGCACTCCACCGGGGTCGAGCCGGGCGACGACGTCCTCGTCATCGCGCCCCCCGTCGCCGAGGATCTCCTCGTGGCCGTCTTCGAGGTCCTGGGCGAGCACGGCGCGTCCCCGAAGGCCGGTCTGGCGTCCTCGCGCGCACGGCGAGCGTACATGCGGGCCGCCGACGAGGGGGACTTCCGCACCCCGGAACACGCACTGGCGGAGATGGAGGCGACCGACGTCGTGATCCAGCTCATGGGCAGCCGGAACGCGACTGAGACGAGCGACGTCGCCCCCACCACCACCGCGGCACGGAGCCGCGCCCACCGGCCGGTCCAGGAGGCCTTCATGGAGACGACCTGGGTGCTGACCCAGCATCCGGCGCCCGGTGACGCCCAGGTTGCCGAGATGTCGACCGAGGGATACGCCGACTTCGTCTACGGCGCTGTGAACAAGGACTGGGCGGCCCAGCGCGAGTTCCAGCAGCCGATGGCCGACCTGCTCGACGACGCCGACCGGGTCCGCGTGGTGAGCGGCGACACGACCGACGTCCGGATGGCGGTCGACGGCATGGCCGGCGCCAACGACTTCGGCGAGCGGAACATGCCCGGCGGCGAGGCCTACACGGTGCCGGTCCCGGAGACCGTCGAGGGCGAGGTGCTGTTCGACCTGCCGGTCCGCCGACAGGGCAGGGAGATTCTCGGCGCCAGGCTGACGTTCGAGGACGGAGAGGTGGTCGACCACGCGGCCGAGAAGAACGAGGCACTCCTCGGGGAGATCCTGGCGACCGACGACGGCGCCCGGCGGCTGGGTGAGCTCGGCATCGGCATGAATCGCGACATCGACCGGTTCACCAACAACATGCTGTTCGACGAGAAGATGGGAGACACCGTCCACCTGGCACTGGGCGACGCCATCGACTGGTGCGTGCCCGACGACCGATCGGCTAACGAGAGCGCCACCCACGTCGACATGATCGTCGACATGAGCGACGACTCCTACATCGAGGTCGACGGCGAGGTCGTCCAGCGCGACGGTCGGTTCCGGTTCGAGGTCGACGACGAGGAGTGGGCGGGCTGACGGCGATTCCGGACGGAGTTTGGTCCGAGTTCGGACAACGGCTTTCCCGGAGGTCGCCCTGGTCTGCCCCGCGGAGGCGTCGACGGGGCGATACGGTAGGCCCTGCCGTCCGTCGCCCACCGTCCGACGGCCTCCGCTGCGCCGACATCCCAACCCGGGTCCCCCCGAGACCCCCCGCCCCTCGCGGGGGCCCCGTCACCTACACGACGTCGCCGCGGACGGACCGGCCCTCCTGATCGTCCCGGAACCGCTCGACCGCCGCGGCCGCCCGCTCGGCCTCCCCGGCGTCACATCCCAGCATCTCCATCGCCTCCGGCAGCGTCGGGAACACCAACTCGCCGGCCCGGAGCTTCCCGAGCGCCTCGTCGCTGCGCTCGCCGTCGATCCACAGCGCCGCCGCCCGCGGGTCCAGCACCTCCTCGTAGGCGTCCCGGGCGCGGGCGCCCTCCAGCCGCTGGCGGACGTTCCGCTCGAAGCCGGTGTTGCAGACCTCCAGGTGGACCGGCTCGTCGGGCTCGAGGAGGTGGGCGGCGAGACACCGCTCGGGGGCGACGTGGCCGCTGGCGTTCGCCCGGAGGTGCTCGGGGTGGCGCTCGGCCCAGTCGGCGTCGACGGTCTTGCCGACCCCCTCGACGCCGTGGCGCTCCCGGAACGCCGCGTCGGCCTCGTCGTCGCCGCCGAACAGCAGGTCCTTGGTGAGGTAGACGTCGAGCCGCTCGACGGGGTCGAGGCCCAGCGCGACGTCGCCGTAGACCCACACCTGGGTGACCGGCACCGGCATGGGCTCGGTGGCGACGGCTTCCACGATCGCCTCGACGCGGTCGACCGCCGCGTCGCGGTCGAAGCTCATCGCCGGTGGTTCCCGGCGAACGGGCAAAAGGCGCTCGCTCGAAGGTGGGATCACTGGACCGCATGCGCGAACTGGACTACCACGTCCGCCCGGAACGCCCACGAGGCGCTGGACTCGGGCGGGGGCGTTCCGGCGGTACTATCGGGTCACACACGAGAGGCGGTCTGCCGGAGTCCGGAGGAACCCCTCTGGCCGAGCGATCCGGATGTGCCTCACTGCCCGCCTCGAAAACCAACTCCCCGTCCGCCCCTCGCGGCCACGCAAGCGTTTTCCACCGGCCACCGCAACCTCCGGGCGATGGACTGCGACAAGTGCGGCGACGAGGCCGTCGTCCACCAGGCCTACTCCGGGCTGCACCTCTGTTCGGACCACCTCTGTCGCTCCGTGGAGAAGCGGATCCGGCGCCGGGTCCGGGAGGACGGCCTGCTGGCGGACGAGGCCACGCCGGAGGACCCCGTCACCTGGCTGGTCGGGCTCTCCGGCGGCAAGGACAGCGTCGCGCTCACCCACGTCCTGGCGGAGACGTTCGCCGAGGACCCCCGCGTGGAGCTGGTCGCCCTCACGGTCCACGAGGGCATCGACGGCTACCGCGACGAGTCGGTGGCCGCCGCCGTCGAGCTGACCGACGACCGGGAGCTCCGCCACGAGCTGGCGAGCTACGAGGAGGCGTTCGACGTCCGGATGGACGACGTCGCCGGCGACGACGACCTGGAGCTGTCGCCGTGTGCGTACTGCGGGGTGTTCCGGCGGGACGTGCTCGAGCGGGCCGCCGACCGGCTGGACGCCGACCTGCTGCTGACCGGTCACAACCTCGACGACGAGGCCGAGACCGCGCTGATGAACCTGCTCGCCGGCGACGTGGGCCAGCTCGCCAAGCACTACGACGCCTCGCTGGGGCCGCTGGACGACCGCACCGAGCGCGAGGCGTTCGTCCCCCGGGCGAAGCCGCTGCGGGACGTCCCCGAGTCGGAGGTCGCGCTGTACTGCCACCTCCGGGACCTCCCGGCCCACGTCACGGAGTGCCCCCACGCCGAGGAGTCCTACCGCGCGGAGATCCAGTCGCTGCTGCACGGCCTCGAGGACGGCCACCCCGGCACCCGCCACTCCATCATGGCGGGCTACGAGGAGCTGGCCGCCATGGCCGCCGACCGCCGCGAGGACGGCGGGCCCACGATGGGCGAGTGCGAGCGCTGCGGCGGGGCGACGACGGGCGAGGTCTGCCGGACGTGCCAGCTGGTCGAGGCGGTCGGCGGGGAGGCCTGACCGCGACGGTCGTCGGTGTAATACGCGTCGGTCCTCGCGGTCGAGTCACCGTCCGCTCGTCGACGGGTGCGCCGCTGTCGGACGGGCGCGGTCGAAAGAAAGCGCGGGTGGCAGGCCTACCGGATGACGTCGAGGCCGTTGTTCTGCTCGCGTGCCGACCGGCCGCCGTCGGTCTCGCCGACGCCGCTGGGCTGGTGGGCGTTCGTGGCGCCGCCACCGCCACCGTCGCCGAAGTCGGCCTCCAGCTCTGACTCGTCGACGCCCTCCAGCGCCTCGCGGGAGGCGTCGGCCTGCTTCTGGGTCGTCGGGCCCAGGATCTGGGCGCTCTGGACGCCGGTCATGATGGCCATGACCCGCACCTTGCCCTTGTACTCATCCTGGATCCGCGCGCCCCAGATGACGTTGGCCGAGGCCTCCAGGCGCTCGGTGATGTTCTGGGCGATGCCCTCTGCCTCCTTGAGGGTGAGGTCGGGGCCGCCGGTGATGTGGACCAGCCCGCCGGACGCGCCGCGGTAGTCGACGTCCAGCAGCGGGTGGTTCATCGCGTCGTTGACGACCTCCTTGGTCTTGTTCTTGTCCTGGGTCTCGCCGACGAGCATCACCGCCACGCCGCCCTGGTTCATGATGGACGTCATGTCGGCGTAGTCCAGGTTGATCAGCGACGGCTGGGTGATGGTCTCGGAGA
>CAYWNQ010000143.1:0-5654 GCA_964459695.1 uncultured Halobacteriales archaeon
GGCCCGTCGGCTGGCCAGTCAGCCGACATGGGCGGGACTGAAAGGGGCCGCCCGCGTCGCGGCTGCGCCGCGACGGAACGCAGAGGTCGGGCCGCAGGCCCGACCTCACGCTCGACCCGGCCCCGACGACGCAAGCACGCGACCAAAGGGAGCGAGCGCAGCGAGCCGCGGACGGTCGAGCGGGCGGGGGCTTTCCGGCGGTGTCCTAGGTTCAAGCACGAGTGGCGGTCGGCGGGGCGGTTGCGGTACGGTCGAGCGGGCGGGGCTTTGAGGCGGGTTGATCGAGTCAAGCACGAGTGGCGGTCAGACGGTTCCGATCGAGCGAACTCCCCCGGTCGAGCGGTGCCGAAAGCGCCGAGGGAGTAGCTCCACCACCGACGGCACGACGACTCACCCCGAGCCGCCACGCTGAAGCCGCCGGCCACCAATCCCCGACCCGATGACCGAGTCGCAGGCCCGGGCGTACTACCGGGCGATCGACGACGGCGACTACGAGGCTCTCCGCGACGTCCTCGCCGAGGGGTTCACCCAGGAGCGGGGCGACCGCACCATCGAGGGCCGGGAGGCGTTCGTCCGGTTCATGCGCGAGGAGCGCCCCGAGACCGACACGACCCACGCGGTCGACGCGGTGCTGGGCGACGGGGACCTCGTGGCGGTCGAGGGCCGGCTACTGCGTGCGGACGGCAGCCGGTGGTTCGGGTTCGTGGACGTGTTCGAGGTGGCCGACGGCGAGCTGGCGGCCCTCCGGACCTGCACCCGGTGAGCCCTACTCCCTCCGACCGGCGCCGACGGCCGACTCCCCCACGGGCTCGCTGCCGTCGAGGACCTCGCGTCCGCCCACGTACGGCCGCAGCGCCTCGGGCACCGTGACGGTGCCGTCGTCGTTCTGGTAGTACTCCATGATGGCGACCAGCACGCGCGGGACGGCCAGCCCCGAGCCGTTCAGCGTGTGGACGTACTCCGCCGACTCGTGGCGCTCGGGGCGGTAGCGGATGCCCGCCCGCCGGGCCTGGAAGTCCTCGAAGTTCGACACCGACGACACCTCGAGCCACCGGCCGCCCACGTCGGGGCCGGTCGCCATGTCGTCGGCGGGGGCCCAGACCTCCACGTCGTACTTCTTGGCCTGGGAGAAGCCCATGTCGCCGGTACACATGTCGAGCACCCGGTAGGGCAGCTCCAGCCGGTCCAGCACCTCGGTTGCCTCCGCCAGCAGGCCCTCCAGGCGGTCGTAGCTCTCGCCCGGGCGGACGAAGTTGACGAGTTCGACCTTGTGGAACTGGTGGACGCGGACGTAGCCCCGGGTCTCGGTGCCGTGCTCGCCGGCCTCGCGCCGGAAGTTCGGCGAGAACGCCTGGTGTTTCAGCGGGAGGTCGTCGTCCAGCAGGATCTCGTCGCGGTACATGTTGGTGACCGGCACCTCCGCCGTCGGGAGCAGCCACAGGTCGTCGTCGTCGTAGTCGTCGTCCTGGCGGGCGCCGACGCGGTAGGCGTCCTCGGCGAACTTCGGGAGCTGGCCCGTGCCCCGCATCGACGCCGAGTTGACGGGGATGGGCGGCAGCACGTCGTCGTAGCCCTGCTCGCGGTGGACGTCGAGCATGAACTGGACGAGCCCCAGCTCCAGCAGCGCCCCGTCGCCCTTCACGAACTGGAACCCGCCGCCGGTGACCTTCGCGCCGCGTTCGAAGTCCAGTACGTCGAGCTCCTCGCCGAGGTCGTAGTGGGGCACCACCGGCTCGGGCAGCGCCCGTCGGTCGTCGAACCCGTACCGGCCGACCTCCACGTTGTCGCTCTCGTCCTCGCCGACGGGGACCGACTCGTGGGGGACGTTCGGGAGCTCGAGCAGCCGCTGCTCCAGTTCGGCCTCGAGCTCGTCGGCGCGGCTCTCGACGGTCTCGAGCTCGTCCTTCAGCGCCTGGGAGCGCTCGATGGCGGCCTCCGCCGCCGCCTCGTCGCCCGCCTGCTTCAGCTCGCCGATGCGGTCGCTGACCTCGTTGCGCTCGTGTCGCAGGTCGTCGCCCTCGGCCTTCAGCTCGCGCCACTCCGCGTCGATCTCGAGCACCCGGTCGAGGTCGACGTCGACGCCCTTGGTCTCGAGGGCGCGACGCACCTCGTCGGGCTGCTCGCGGACGTACTGGCGGGGGAGCATCTGCCCGCAGTTCCGCGTCGCGGGGCAAAGTCGTGTCGGTCCCGTGGGAGGGTTTCACGGCGGGTTCCGGACCGCCCTACCGCCCGGGAAGCCCCGAGGCGCTGAACTCGGGAGCCGGTCACGGCCGGGCGAGCGTGAGGTCGGGCCGCAGGCCCGACCTCTGCGTTCCGTCGCGGCTGCGCCGCGACGCGGACGGGGACGTTCCGGCGGTCCCATCGGCTCGAGCACGAGTGGCGGTCAGCAGTCGCGGTCCGGAGCGGTCGGCCCGACCGGACCCCGAACGGAATCCGAAGCCCCCGACTCACCTGCCGTCCTCGCGCTCGTCGAGGTACCGCAACACGCCCCGGACGTTCATCGCGGTCTCCGGCTCGGCCTTGTCCGCACCCCACACGCCGCCGAGGTCCGCGTCGGCCACGAACCGCTCGACGACGGCCTCGTCGTCCCCGAGCTCGTCGCGCGCCGCGGCGATGGCCTCCACCCACTCGGTCAGCACGTCGACGTAGGCGGCCAGGCGGTCGTCCGCCGGCGCCGGCCCGAAGTGGGCGTAGCACAGGGTCCCGGGGTCGATCCGTCCGCAGAGTCGCACGTCGGCGACCGCCTGCTCGAAGTCGAAGTTCGGCGGGGGCGTGGTCTGGACCACCGCATCGCGGGCGGGGACGTAGATGCCGGCGGCGTCGGCGGTGAACAGGGCGTCCGCGTCGGGCTCGTGGAACACCACCTGGTGGGGGGCGTGGCCCGGCGCGTGGTGGGCGACGAGTTCGCCGTCGCCGAGGTCGATGCGGTCGCCGTCGGTGAGCTGGCGCACCCGGTCGGCGGGCACCGGGTCGGGCTCGACGTAGTGGCGGAACTGGTCGCCGACGGCGCGCCTGGTGCCCTCCCAGAGCCGCTCGGGGTCGACCAGGTGGGCGGCGCCGATCTCGTGGACGTGGACCGTCGCGTTCGGGTGGTCCCGCGCGAGGAAGCCCGCGCCGCCCGCGTGGTCGAGGTGGACGTGCGTGACGGCGACGGCCCGGAGGTCCTCGGCCCCGACGCCGAGGTCCCGGAGGGCCTCGCGCAGCAGGTCGTAGTTCGTGCCGATGCCGGTGTCGACGACCGCCGGGCGCTCGCCGGTCCAGACGTACACCGACCCGTACTCGGGCACGTCGTACATCCCGGTGTCGACGTAGTGGAGGTCGTCGACGCCGGGGACGTCGAACACGTCGCCGATTGCCATGGTGGGTACGTCGGTGGGGTCGGTCCTAAAGGCTCGGTCCTCGCCCCTCAACCGCGGACAGCCACCGTGCTCGACCCGAGGATACCCGCCGGACCGCCCCCGGCCGCGAGCGCCGCCCGAGCCCGGCGCCTGGTGGCGTTCCGGGCGGTGGAGCCGGTCCGACGTACGGTTGCTTACCGGCTCCTCTGGGCGGTCCGGGTGGCGATCGAGGGCGAGCGAGTGAGTACTCGGCCCCGGAGTCACCCCCCTCCGACCGCAATCACGGGACATTAAGTCGCCCGCGGGCGTCGCGGGAGACGATGGAGGTGTCCGCGTGGCCGCTGCCGGCAGCCTGATCCCCCTCGTCGCGGCCATCATCGGCATCGGCGTGGCCGCCCAGGTGCTGGCCGACCGGTTCGCGGTCCCCAGCGTGGTGTTCCTCATCGCCGCCGGAGTCGCGCTGGGCCCGGAGGGACTCGGCCTCATCACCGCGAGCTCCTTCGGCGACGCACTGCCGGCCATCGTCGGCCTCTCGGTGGCCATCATCGTCTTCGAGGGGGCCTTCCACCTCAAGACCGAGAAGCTCCGCGAGGCACCCCGCGAGAGCGTCCGGCTGGTGACCGCCGGGGCACTCATCGCGCTCGTCGGGACGGCGGTCGCCGTCCGGTTCGCGCTGGGGGCGCCCTGGGACTACGCTTTGCTCATCGGGGCGCTGCTGGTGGCCACCGGGCCGACCGTCATAACCCCCGTCCTGGAGGTCGTGGCGGTCCGCAACCGGGTCGAGGCCGCCCTCGAGACCGAGGGCATCGTGAACGACGTCTCCGCGGCCATCATCGCGGTCGTCGTCTTCGAGCTCATCCAGATCGAGGACGCCACGCCGGCGGAGTTCCTGCGGCTGTTCGCCGAGCGCCTCGGGGTCGGCGTGCTGGTGGGCCTGGTCGTGGCGGCGGTGCTGTGGTACCTGCTTCGGTACGTCGACCTCTCGCCGGGCAACGCGCCCCAGAACGCCCGGCTGCTGACGCTGGCCGGCGCGCTCGTGGCGTTCGGCGCCGCCGACACCGTCGCCAGCGAGGCCGGCGTCGCCGCGGTGGCGACCGCCGGCGTCGTGCTGGGCAACCTCGACGTCCCCTACGAGGCCGAGATCGAGGCGTTCAAGGGCGACGTCACGCTGGTCGTGCTGTCGTTCATCTTCATCGCCCTGGCGGCGCTGCTGCGGTTCGAGGACCTGCTGGCGCTGGGCGTCGGCGGCCTGGTGGTCGTCGCCGCCGTGGTGCTGGTCGTCCGGCCGGTGGCGGTGCTGCTGGCGACCGTCGGCGACCGGTTCTCCACCGGCGAGCGCCTGTTCATGAGCGCCGTCGGCCCGCGGGGCATCATCCCGGCGTCGGTCGCCACGCTGTTCGCGGTCGAGCTCCAGAACCGGGCCGACACCCTCCGGGCGGCGGGCGACCTCGCCGCCGCGGCCCAGGTCGAGTCCAACGCGACCCTGGTGGTCGGGACCGTGTTCCTGGTCATCCTGGTCACCGTCACCCTGCAGGGCGGGCTGGCCCGCCACATCGCGGAGTACCTCGAAGTGATACCCATGCGCGTACTCGTCATCGGAGGCGGGCAGGTGGGCATCGCGCTCGCCGACCGCCTCGAGGACCGTGGAGAGGACGTCGTCATCGTCGAGCACGACGAACTGGCCGTCGAGCGGGCCCGCGACGCGGGCCACACCGTCCACATCGGCGACGGCACCGACACCGACGAGCTGCGGTCGGCGGGCGCCGACAACGCCGGCATCGTGGTCGCCGCGACCGGCGACGACGACGTCAACCTGCTGGTGGCCCAGCTCGCCAGCTCCAAGTTCGACGTCGAGACGGTGATCGCGCGGGCCAACAAGCCCGAGAACGCCGCCGCGTTCGAGGACCTCGGCGTGCGCACCATCTCGGCGCCGCTGGCGACCGCCCAGGCCATCGACAACGCCATCGAGCGGCCGGCGCTGGCGACGTGGATGGGCGAGCTCGGCCGGTCGGGCGACGTCCAGGAGGTGGAGGTGACCAGCGACGAGCTGGTCGGCCGCACCATTCGCGAGATCGGCCCGGAGCTGCCGGAGGGCTGCATCATCGCCGTGGTGGCCCGCGACGGCGAGACGAAGGTGCCCGGGGCAGACTTCCAGCTGGAACGAGGCGACCACATCACCCTCATCGGCCAGCGCCCCGCCGTCCGGGAGGCCATGGACTTCTGCCACCCCGACGTGCGCTGAGTCGGTACTTCAGAAAAAGGCGGTCGCGTTCGAAAGCACCGCCGGAAAGCCCCGGCTGGCTGGACTCGGGCGGC
>CAYWNQ010000144.1:0-5558 GCA_964459695.1 uncultured Halobacteriales archaeon
GGCGCTGTGCTCGGGGCGGTCCGGTCGGCGACGGACCTCGGGGCGGCCGTCGCGGCCGGCGACCACGACCTGTTCGCGGCGCTGGCGACGGCCGGCCGGGCGCTCCTCGCCCGGCGCGAGGACCGCGTCGCGGCCGAGGTGCCCCGGCGCGGGACGACCGACGGCGCCGGCCTCGCCGCGCTGCTGGCCGACCCGTCGGCCCCGGCACGCCGACCGCGTGACAGACTCGCGGCGGCCTTCGCCGGCGCCGACGCGTTCCTGGCGGTCCCGGTCGCCGACGCGGGAGGTGCCCTCGCCGACGTCGAGGCCCTGGGACTCGGCGTCGACCTGGCCGCCGACAGCCCGGTCCGGGCCCGGTTCGTCGGCGACGTCGACGCCGGGCGGGCGCGGGACGCCCTCCGCTCGCTGGGCGTCCCCGTCGTGGCGCTGTCGCCCCTCGAATGGGAGCGCGAGGGCGACGTGCTGGCGCTGTCCGCGGCGGTCGACCGGCAGTCCCAGGTCGGCGGCACCTTCCTGCTGTTCCTGCTCGTGGCGGTGCTCGCCGTCATCGGCACGTTCGTCCTGGAGCTGGGCGACCAGTCGGAGCCGACAGGGCCCCAGGTCGCCCTCGAGTTCGAGCGCGACCCGGACACGGGGCGGGTCACGGTCACCCACCACGGCGGCGACCACCTGGGGACCGAGGCCGAGATCCTGATCCGGTACACCCACGACGGCGAGGACCAGCTCGAGGAGTGGAGCGAGCAGGAGGCCATCGTGGCGGGCGACAGCTACACCACCCGCCGGTCGGTCGACCCGGGCACGGAGCTGTTCGTCCTCTGGCAGGGCGAGCCGACCGCGATGCTCGGGCGCTACACGGTCCCCGGCTAGGGCCGCCCGGCGGGGCGATTCCGCCGGCCGACCCGGCACCTTAAGGGTCCACCGGCCGGAGGTCTCGGCATGTTCGACCCCGAGGACCTCCGGGAGATCCGCGAGGCCCGCGAGGAGTGGGCCGAGGAGACCTACGGGTCCACAGTCGAGCGCTTCGGGGAGCGCGAGGCTGCGTTCACCACCGACACCGGCGGGCGGACAGTGAAGCCGCTGTACACGCCCGACGACGTCGCCGACCAGGACTACCTCTCGGACGTGGGGTTCCCCGGCGAGGAGCCCTACACCCGCGGCGTCTACTCGACGATGTACCGGGGGCGGCTCTGGACGATGCGCCAGTACGCCGGCATGGGCACCGCCGCCGAGACCAACGACCGGTTCCACTACCTGCTCGACGAGGGCCAGACCGGCCTCTCGATGGCCTTCGACCTCCCGACCCAGATGGGCTACGACTCCGACGCCGAGATGGCCGCCGGCGAGGTCGGCAAGAGCGGCGTCGCCATCGACTCGCTGGCGGACATGGAGCGGGTGTTCGACGGCATCCCGCTGGACGAGGTGTCGACGAGCATGACGATCAACGCCCCCGCCGCCGTGCTGCTGGCGATGTACGTCGCCGTCGGCGACCAGCAGGGCGTCGACCGGTCGGAGCTCCGCGGGACCATCCAGAACGACGTGCTGAAGGAGTACGTCGCCCGCAACACCTACATCTACCCGCCGGAGCCCTCGATGCGAATCATCACGGACGTCTTCGAGTACTGCGCCGCCGAGGTGCCCAACTTCAACACCATCTCCATCTCGGGCTACCACATCCGGGAGGCCGGCTCCACCGCCGCCCAGGAGGTCGCCTTCACCCTCGGCGACGGCATCGCCTACGTGGAGGCCGCGCTCGACGCCGGCCTCGACGTCGACGAGTTCGCGCCCCAGCTGTCCTTCTTCTTCGCCTCCTACAACAACATCCTCGAGGAGGTCGCGAAGTTCCGGGCCGCCCGTCGGATGTGGCACCGCATCATGGACGAGCGGTTCGGCGCCGAGACCGACGCCGCGAAGCAGCTCAAGTTCCACACCCAGACCGCCGGCTCGACGCTGACGGCCCAGCAGATCGAGAACAACGTGGTCCGGGTGGCCTACCAGGCGCTCGCGGCGGTGCTGGGCGGCACCCAGAGCCTCCACACCAACGGCAAGGACGAGGCCCTGAGCCTCCCCACCGAGGAGTCGGTGCGCACGGCGCTGCGGACCCAGCAGATCCTCGCCCACGAGTCCGGCGCCGCCGACACCATCGACCCGCTGGCGGGCTCGTACTACGTCGAGTCGCTGACCGACGACGTCGAGGCCGAGGCCCGCGACATCCTCGCGGAGGTCGACGACCGCGGCGGGATGGTCGACGCCGTCGAGAGCGGGTGGGTCCAGGGCCAGATCCAGGACGTGGCGTTCGAGCGCCAGCGCGAGATCGAGGCGGGCGAGCGCGTCATCGTCGGCGTGAACGAGTACACGGTCGAGGACGAGCAGCGCCACGAGGACATCGAGGAGGTGAGCGAGGCCGACCAGCGCCGCCAGCGCGAGAACCTGGCGGCGGTCCGGGCCGACCGCGACGACGACGCCGTCGAGGCGGCTCTCGCCGACCTCGAGGCGGCGGCCCGCGGCGACGAGAACCTGATGCCGTACATCGTCGACGCCGTGAAGGTCTACGCCACGACGGGAGAGATCTGCGACGTGCTGCGGGACGTCTTCGGCGAGCACCGGCCCGGCGCCGCGCTGTGACTGCCGGGGCCGCTCGCCGCGGCTCCGGGTGCGCCGGGACTACCGCGACGTCGGGCTCGCCCCGTCGGGCCCGGGCGGCGCCGAACGGTTGCCGACGACCGGGTCCGGGACCAGGCCGACGCCGGTCACCTGCTCGACCGCGGCGAACCCGCCGAGGGCGTACCCGAACACCACGACCGCCGGCACGGCGCCGGCGGCGAGCGCCCGGGGGACCGACACCCGGTGGACGACCGCGGTCCCGACCACCAGGAGGCCGGCGCCCCACGCCGCCGCGACGACCCTGACCTCGGGGACCGGAACGGCGGCGAACACCGCCGGCGCCGCGGCGTAGGCGACGACCTGGACGGTCTCGCTGACCCCGGCCCGGTGGGGCGCCAGCACGGCGAGCGACAGCGTCTCGACGGTCGCGACGAGGTGGAGGACGAGCGGCGCGACCAGCAGCGCCGCGACGAGGACCGAAAGCGTCGCGGAGGCCGTCCGACCGGCCAGCAGGTCCGGGACCGACGAGGGCTCCAGCAGGTACCGGCCCCCGAGGTACGCGACGGCGACGACGACGGCGAACACCAGGCCGGCAGCCTGGTCGCCGGGCGCCACGCCGTTGCGGAAGAACCGCCGGGGCCGGACCAGCACCTCCACCCAGGCCCGCGCGAGCCCCGCGGGTCCCCGGTCGCGACCGCCGGCCGGCTCCTCGACCCACTGCGTCACGGCCAGCCCTCGGTGGGGCCGGGCCATGAGGGTGTCGACGCCTCAGCCGCCGACGTTCTGCTCGCCCTCGAACGTCTCCCCGTGGTGGGCGACGCCGGCGTACCGCACGACCTCCCGGCCGAGCTCGTCGATCCGGTCGGCGATGCGCTCGTCGGCCACCTCGCTGTCCTCGACCTTCTCGCGGGCCCGCGGGACGGCGACCTCGTGGGGCAGCACCCAGGCGTTCAGCGCGCGACACACCGACCGGAGGTGGTCCAGCGCGGTCACGGGGAACGAGCCACCCGACACGGCGAGCAGGCCGACGGTGACGTCCTCGAACTCGTCGAAGCCGGCGTGGTCGAGCGCAGTCTTCAGCGGCGACCCGTACGAGCCGTGGTACATCGGCGTCCCGAGGACGACGCCGTCGGCGGCCTGCAGCCGGCTGCAGAGGTCCGTCGCGCCCGGCGGCTCGTCGGCGTCGGGGTCGAACACCGGCAGGTCCAGCGCCCGGAGGTCGACCAGGTCGGTCGAGGCACCGGCGTCTTCGGCGGCGGAAAGCGTCCTCTGGAGGCCGACGCGCGTGTAGCTGGCCTCCCGGAGACTGCCGCAGACCGCGGCGACGTGAGTGTCCGTCATGGTCGCCCTGGGCCGGCGCGGGCCTTAGGGGCACCGACGGCCTCCGCCCGCATCCCCCGGCCCGGGGGCCGAAGCTATTTGGCCGGCTCGCCACGTCCCCCGAGCCATGGACACCATCGACACCGCCGTGACCGACCTGCTCGGCATCGAGCACCCGATAGTCCAGGGCGCGATGGGGCCCAGCGGCACGGTCGAGCTGGCGACCGCCGTCTCCGAGGCCGGCGGCCTGGGGATGGTGAGCATCGGCTCCGAGACCGGCGGCGAGCGCGCCGCCCGCCGGTCGTTCCGGGACTCCTTCGAGTACGTCACCGACCACACGGACCGGCCGTTCGGGGTGAACGTCCCCGTCGGCTCCACCGAGATGACCGACAACGTCGTCGAGACGCTGGACGGCTACCTCGAGGAGGTGCTCGTCTCGAAGCTCACCGACGACGCCGTGGCCGACCAGCTGGCGCTGCTGGAGACCTCCGCCGGCAGCCCCGAGCGGTGGATGGACGAGATAACCGACGTCATGGCTGACACCGACCTCGTCCACTTCCACAAGTGCGGTAGCGTCGACCACGCCCGCCGGGCCGCCGAGCTCGGCGTCGACGGCGTCACCGCCTCGGGGTTCGAGATGGGCGGCCACACCCACGTCGCCGAGGACGCGGCCCACACCTTCGTCCTCCTGCCCGCCGTGACCGAGGCGGTCGACGTCCCGGTGCTCGCCTCCGGCGGCGTGCGGGACGGCCGGGGGCTGCTGGCGGCGATGGCGCTGGGCGCCGAGGGGGTCTACATGGGCTCGCGGTTCATGCTGAGCCGGGAGGCCGACTTCGCCGACGCCTACAAGGAGTACGCCCTCGAGGCGGACCCCGGCGAGGACACCCTCGTCGAGGGCGTGTTCGGGCCCCTCCGCAGCATCGAGTCGCCCGGCATCGACGACCTGGAGGCGGTCCGCGAGGAGATGGACCCCGCGGCGTTCAACGACTACAAGGACGAGAAGCTGATAGCCGCCCAGCAGGGCGACGTCGAGGGCGGCGTGGTGCTCGGCGGCCAGGTGACCGGCTACATCGACGACCTCCCCGCCGTCTCGGAGCTGGTCGACCGGACCGTCCGCGAGGCCCTCGAGGCGTCCGAGGACCTGCCGATGTCCCGGTGAGGCCGCGCCCCCTCACCGCCGGAGGCTCGCGACGACCTCGCCCCCGTCCTCGTCGACTGCGACGAGCCCGTCGTCGGCCAGGTCCTCGACGAGCCCGGTCAGCCACTCCCGCCCGAACTCGCCGTCCGGGGCGTAGTCCACCCGCACGCGCGGCCCCAGCTCGTCCAGCGACAGCTCCCCGTGCTCCCGGAGCGCGGCCACCGCCCGCCCGCGCATCTGGCGACGGCTGCCCTCGAAGCTGGGCTGCTCGGGCACGTCGGGCGCGGTGAAGTCGCCGGTCGCGTACGCACGACACCACTCCCGCCACGGGCAGCCGGCCTCGTCACACCGCGGTGACGTCTCGCAGGCCACGCCGCCCAGCTCCATCACGGCGTTGTTCCAGACGCGGGACTCGCCGGCGGGCATCAGCTCCGAGGCCGCCGCCTCGAACGCCGCGTCGTCGTCCGGCACGTCGAACGCGCGGTGGAGCACCCGCTTG
>CAYWNQ010000145.1:0-5494 GCA_964459695.1 uncultured Halobacteriales archaeon
GGGCGAGGCCGCGGCGGGCGAGCGCCCCGCTGTCGCCGCGGCGACCGACTGCGCCGGCGCGGCGGCGGTGTACCGGCAGCTGGACGGGTCGGGCGACTGGCCGGGCGAGGGCAGCGCGACCGCCGGGAAGGTCGCCGCGGTGGTGCTGGAGGACGCCTTCGCGACGGACGCCGACGCCGCGACGCTGCTGGCGGGCGACGTCGCGGCGGTCGGGGCGGGGACGGCCGTCGACGGGGACGACCGGCTGCACGTCGTGGTCGTTGTGTGCTGAGCGCCGGTCAGCCCGCCGCTCGGGCGGCGTCGGACGCCCCGCCGACCTTCTCGCCACGGAAGCCGAAGATGCCCTCGTAGCCGCAGTCCGACATCAGGATCGGGTAGAACGCCTCGTCGGCGACCAGCGCGTCGCCGTCCGCCGTCGCGAACGCCGTGCCGGCGGGGACGCGCTCGAAGTTGTCGACCCGGAGGTCGTACGAACGCGCCGGGGGTTTCTCGACCGGCTCGACCAGCCGGAAGCGGGCGGGCTCGGCCGCCGGCTGGTCGCCGGGCAGCGAGCCCGTCACCCGGAGGAACGCCCGCGCGACGTCGTCGGCGACCGCCGCGGCGGCGTCGGTGCCCTGGCAGCCGGCCTCGACGGTGACGGCGCTGCAGCCGGCGGCCAGCGTACCCTCCGAGACGTCGTGGCCGTCGACGGCGTACGGGACCGGAAGCTGTCCGGCGAGGTCGGCCGACTCCGGGCACGTCCGGTCGAAGACGGCGATGGGCTCCGGCTGGGAGTGGGTCGCGTGCAGCGACAGCGTCGCGAGGCCCTCGAGCTCCGCCGTCAGCGCCGCGGCGAGCCGGTGCTCGCGGGCGTCGGCGTCGGGGTCGCCGGGGAACGACCGGTTGAGGTCGGCGTCGAGGAACCGCTCGCCCGCCGCGACCGCCGGCGGGTTGGCCACCACGAGCTTCACGCCGCGCCGGAGGTCGAGGTCGGCCGCCCGGAGGGCCTCGACGGCCCGGACGCCGCTCGGTTCGTCGCCGTGGACGCCGCCGACCACGGCGACCGCCGGGTCGCCGGGGCCGCGGACCGTCACGTCGGGCGTCGGGTCGGTCACGTCGGCGACGGCGGGCCGCCTCCGGCAAGAAGGTGGTGCCTCAGGCCCGGTAGACGTACCGCTCGAGGGTCGCGTGGGCGTCCTCGAGCACCGACGACCCGTGGAACACGAGGCCGGCGTCGAACTCGTACTCCAGCAGCCGCTCGAGGCTCGCCTCGGCCTCGTTCAGGTCGTCGGTGTACACGCCCGGTGGCAGGTGGAACTGCCCCGCCGGAAGCCCGCGCTGGTCGGCCCCCGAGAGCGCGTCGGCCAGCACCGCCACCGGCCGCTCGCGGTGGACCAGGGCGTGCTGGTGGTCGCGGTGGCCCGGCACGTGGACCGCCTCGAACGGCCCGACGTGGTCGCCGTCGCCGTACCGGTGGTCGGGCGTGTACTCGACGTCCAGGTCGGCGCCCTCCGGGACGTAGGTGTCGACCCACAGCTCCCGGACGACGGCCTCGAAGCCGCCGACGTGGTCCCGGTCGGCGTGGGTGACGACCAGCCGCTCGACGTCGACGCCCGTCTCCGCGATGCCCTCCAGCAGCGCGTCGGCGGTGTGGGCCAGCCCGCAGTCGACCAGCGTCCCGTCGTCGAACAGGAACGCCCTGATGCGGCCGGCGTCGGTCTCGGCGCACGTGACGTCGTACACCCCCGGGCGGAGTTCGGTCGGCATGGGTGGGCCGTGGAGCCTGTGGCCCATAGCTCCTCGGGGGCCGAACGGTGGATTTCCTCGACCGCTACCGCAGATCGGGCTTCGTGTGAGAGTCCATACTACCGCCCGGAGGTCCTGGACCGCCCCACACCGCCGGACAGCCCCGAGGTGCTGGACTCGGGCGGCGCCACGGGTCGCGTGCTCACGGCTCGCTTCGCTCGCCGTTCGCCTATTCGGCGACGCTCCCTGCGGTCGCGTCGCCCCCCCCCGTTCGCGCGTTCGGACGCCCAGCGGTCAGGCCACTCCTACACTCGAGCAGACGCCGGCGCACCTCCCGGAACGGACGAGACCATCACCTCCCGACCGACGAACGACACGCCTTTCTCCCGCGCGGCCGCACCGCCGCCATGGAGCACAAGCGGGCGCTGACCAGCGTCGACATCCGGGCGCTCGTGACCGAACTGCGCGCCTACACGGGCGCGAAGCTCGACAAGGCCTACCTCTACGACGACGGCCTGGTGCGGCTGAAGCTCCGGGACTTCGACCGCGGCCGGGTGGAGCTGCTCGTCGAGGTCGGCGACGTCAAGCGCGCCCACGTCGCCGACCCGGACCACGTGCCGCCGGCACCCGAGCGGCCGCCGAACTTCGCGATGATGCTGCGCAACCGCATCCAGGGCGCCGACCTGGTGGACGTCCGCCAGTACGAGTTCGACCGCATCCTGGAGGTCGAGTTCGAGCGCGACGGCACGACGACCGTCGTCGTCGCGGAGCTGTTCGGCGACGGCAACGTCGCCGTGCTGGACGGCCAGGGCGAGGTCGTCTCCTCGCTGGCGACCGTCCGGCTGCAGTCCCGGACGGTCGCGCCGGGCGCCCGCTACGAGTACCCGGCATCGCGGTTCGACCCGCTGGGAGCCGACGAGGACGCCTTCCGGGCGCGGATGGCAGAGTCGGACACCGACCTGGTCCGGACGCTGGCGACCCAGCTGGACCTCGGCGGGCTCTACGCAGAGGAGCTGTGCGCCCGCGCCGGCGTCGCCAAGACGACCGCCATCGCCGACGCCACCGACGAGCAGTACGAGGCGCTGTACGACGCCCTCGCGGGCCTGGCCGACGACCTCGCGGCGGGCGCGTTCGACCCGCGGGTCTACCGCGACGGGGAGGGCCGGGTGGTCGACGTGGCGCCGTTCGCGCTGGCCGAGCGGGAGGGCCTGGACGCGACCGCCCACGAGTCGTTCAATCAGACGCTGGACGCGTACTTCGTCGCCCTCGAGCGCGAGGCCGAAGCCGGGGGCGAGGACGGCCCGGACTTCGAGGCCGAGATCGCCAAGCACGAGCGCATCATCGACCAGCAGGAGGGCGCCATCGAGGAGTTCGAGGCGGCGGCGGCCCGCGAGCGCGAGAAGGCCGAGCTGCTGTACGCCCGCTACGACCTCGTCGACGACGTGCTGGAGACCGTCCGGGCGGCCCGCGAGGCCGGCCACGGCTGGGACGCCATCGCCGAGCGGTTCGCCGAGGCCGCCGAGGCCGGCACCGACCGGGCCGGGCACGTCACCGGCGTCGACCCGGCGGCGGGCACCGTCGGGATCGAGCTCGACGGCCACGAGATCGACCTGGACCCGGCGATGGGGGTCGAGAAGAACGCCGACCGGCTGTACGGCGAGGCCAAGCGCATCGAGGAGAAGAAGGCCGGCGCCGAGGAGGCCGTCGCCGAGACCCGCGAGGAGCTCGCCGCGGTCCGCGAGCGCAAGGCGCGCCACGAGGAGGGAGAGACGGAGCCGAGCGGGGACGAGCAAGCGGAAGACGACGGCGACGAGGCGGTCGACTGGCTCGCCCGGGACTCCATCCCCGTCCGGAGCGAGGAGCAGTGGTACGAGCGGTTCCGGTGGTTCCACACCACCGACGGGTTCCTGGTCATCGGCGGCCGGGACGCCGACCAGAACGAGGAGCTGGTCGCGAAGTACCTCGAGCCCGGCGACCGGTTCCTCCACGCCGAGGCCCACGGCGGTCCCGTCACGGTGCTGAAGGCCACCGGCCCCAGCGAGGCGGCCCGCGACGTCGACGTCCCGGAGTCCGACCGCCGGCAGGCGGCCCAGTTCGCCGTGTCGTACTCGTCGGTCTGGAAGGACGGCGCGTTCGCCGGCGACGTCTACGAGGTCGACCCCGACCAGGTGTCCAAGACGCCCGAGAGCGGCGAGTACCTCGAGAAGGGCGGCTTCGCCGTCCGGGGCGACCGGACCTACTACCGCGACGTCGAGGTCGGCGTCGCCGTCGGCATCACCTGCGAGCCCGAGACCCGCGTCGTCGGCGGGCCGCCCGAGGCCGTCGAGCCCCGCGCCGAGACGGCCATCCGCATCGAGCCCGGCCGGTACGCCCAGAACGACGTCGCGAAGCTGCTGTACCGGGAGTTCCGCGACCGGTTCGCCGACACGGCGTTCGTCCGGAAGGTCGCGAGCGCCGACCGCATCCAGGAGTTCTGCCCGCCGGGCGGTAGCCGGATCGTGGAGTAGCTCCACCGCGGCCACCGGGGCGGCACCGAAAGCGAGCCATGGCAAGAGGTTAAGGACCGACCGGGCGAGCCAGCGGCCATGCTCCGCGAGGCGGTGGCGTACCCGACCTCCGGCGACGACGGCGTGGAGGCGGTCCTGTTCGCCGGCGCGCTGCTCGTGCTGGCGGCGTTCGTCGCGTTCGTGAGCGTCTTCCTGCTCCTGATTCCCGTGGTCCTTGCCATCGGTCTGCACCTCGTGGTGCGGGGCTACTACGTCCGGGTGATGCGGTGGACGACCCGCCACCCCGACGCCGACGCGCCGCCGTTCGACGACTGGGGGCGACTCCTGGTCGACGGCCTCAAGGCCGGCGTCGTCGCGCTGCTGTACTGGATGCCGGCCATCGGCCTGTTCGGGCTGGCCGTCGTCGTGGCCGGGCTCTCGGGGGTCTCGCAGGTGGGGTCCGCCGTCGAGGCCGTCAACACGGTCACGGGGCTGCTGGTGCTCGCGGGCGGCCTCTACGTCGTCGCCGTCCTCTACCTCCTGCCGGCGGCGGTCGCGAACTTCGCCTACCACGACGAGCTCGGTGCCGCGTTCCGCCTCCGGGAGGTCGCCGCCGGCGCCCTCAGTGAGGACTACGCCGTCGGCTGGGTGTTCACGCTGGTGTACCAGCTCGTCACGTGGCCGGTCGTCACGCTGCTGTCGGTCTTCCTGGTCGGCACCTTCCTCCAGGCCCACGTGGGCATCAGCGTGCGGTGGGTGTACGGGCGGTCGCTCCGGGCGGGGCTGGACCTGGAGACCCGGCCGCCGCCGGCCGCGGACGACGACGAGGCCGGGTCCGGTCCCACCGATGAACGGGAGGGGTTCGTCGACCTGGGCGAGCTGGTCGACGAGCCGGACCGCCCGTCGGGGGTGGCCGGTCCGGCAGCCGACGACGGGGAGTGGACCGAGGAGTTCCGCGAGCGGACCGGCGGGGACGAGGCCGACGACGGCTCCTGATCCGTCGTCGGCCCGGTCGGCGACGGACGCGGGCCGGCCCGGTGGCGCTCGTCGAATAGCAGGTCACTTACCCCCGCGGCCCGCACGCCCGGCCATGCGCATCGCCGACCGCCAGCCGGTCGAGGGCGACCGCGAGCGGATCACGGTCGTGCCCGAGAGCCTCGACGACCTCTGGCACCTGACCCACGTGCTGGCGCCCGGCGACGCGGTCTCCGGCGACACCCACCGGCGGATCCAGCGCGACGACGACCGGCTCCGGGACACGGGCGGCGAGCGCGAGCACATGT
>CAYWNQ010000146.1:0-5481 GCA_964459695.1 uncultured Halobacteriales archaeon
ACGAGCTCCAGGACATGGTGCTCGGGAAGTTCGACGTGGCCTACACCGACGAGTCGGGGCTGTACGACCTGGTCGACGCCGCCGACGAGGTGCTCGCCGAGTACGAGATGCTCGAGGACAAGCAGGTGATGGAGGAGTTCTTCGAGGAACTCCACGACGGCGAGCAGGCCACCTACGGCTTCGAGCAGACCCGCCGGAACCTCGTGATGGGGTCGGTCGACCGGCTGCTCATCTCGGAGGACCTCCGCCGGGACGTCGTCACCTACGAGTGTCCGAACGGTCACGAGGAGCGCGAACTGCTCGACCGCCGCGCCGACGCCCCCGACCACGACTGCACCGAGTGCGACGAGACGGTGCCCGCCGCCGAGGCCGAGCGCGAGGACGCCATCGACCACCTGATGGAGATCGCCGAGCAGCGCGGCACCGAGACGCTGTTCGTCTCGACGGACTTCGAGAAGGGCGAGCAGCTGAAGTCCGCCTTCGGCGGCGTCGCGGGGCTGTTGCGGTACTCGACGGGGGTGTAGGGACGCACCGAGTCGACCACGACCCGCGAACGAGAAGAGTTATCTGCATGGTTGCTCAGATATTCATACATGCAGGCAGAATCGCGACTTCGGCGGCTGCTCGCCGACGAGCTGGGCGACTGCTGCGACGCCGACGTCGATCGGCGGGTCGACGAGCTCGAATCCCTGGCCGGCACGGTCCCGGACCGCGACGACCGGGACCGGGCGGCGCTGCGGACCCTCGGCGACGGCACCCGCTACCGGCTGGCCCGCCTGCTCGCCGCGGCGGACGACGAGCTCTGCGTCTGCGAGCTCGAGCCGCTGGTCGACGTGAGTTCGAGCGCCGTCAGCCACGCGCTGTCTGATCTGGCCGACGCCGGGCTGGTCGCCCGGCGCAAGGCCGGCACCTGGCGGTACTACCGCACCACCGACCGCGCCGAGCGGGTCCTCGCCGCGCTGGACGACAGCCGGGAGGGCTCGGCGTGAGCGAGCCCGTCCGGCGGCTCGGGTTCGTCTGCGTCCGCAACGCCGGGCGCTCCCAGATGGCCGCCGCCTTCGCCGAGCGCGAGCGCGCCGAGCGGGACCTGGACGAGGACGTCGAGATCGTCACCGGCGGCACCGACCCCGCCGACGCGGTCCACGCCGAGGTCGTCGAAGCCATGGCCGAGGTGGGCCCCGACGTGAGCGACCGGACGCCGCGGGCCGTCTCGACCGTCGAGCTCGAGGCCTGCGACGTGGTGGCGACGATGGGCTGCTCGACGCTGTCGCTCGACGCCGCCGTCGACGTCCGGGACTGGGCGCTGGCAGACCCCGGCGGCGCCGACCCCGAGACGGTGCGGACGATCCGCGACGAGGTCGCCGAGCGCGTCGGCGCGCTGTTCGACGAGGTCGAGGCCGAACTGGCCACCCGATGACCGTCGAGTGGTCGCTGGCCCTGGCCGCCGCGGCGTTCGCCGGCGGCGCGTTCGGCGCCGCCGTCGGGGCGCTGCAGTCGTTCACGCTCGCCGGCGTGGTCGTGGTGGTCGGCGAGGTCTACGAGCTGGGCGTCGAGGCCGCCGGTGGCACGCCGGCGGTCGACGTCACCGGCTCGATCGGCTTCGGGGTCGTGCTGGGGCCCCACGTCGCCTTCGGCGGCGGCGCGGCGGCGGTCGCCTACGCCGCCCGCCGGGGCTACGTCGACGGCGGCTTCGCCTACCACGACGCCAAGCACGTCACCCGCGGGCTGGGCGCCCGGCCGGACGTGCTCGCGGTCGGCGGCGCGTTCGGCACGGCGGGCTACGTCGTCGCCGCCACCGCGCGGGGCCTCGGCGTGCCCACCGACCCGGTCGCACTCGGCGTCGTCGTCTCCGCGCTGGCCCACCGGCTCGCGCTGGGCTACGACCTCGCCGGCGCCGCACCGTGGCGCGCGCTGGACGTGTCGGGCTTCGAGCGCGACCCGCCGGTGGAGGCCGACGGCGGTCGGCTCGCCGTCGAGCCGTGGCTCCCCTACCAGTACCGGTGGGGCCACGTCGCCGCGCTGGGTGCCGTCGTCGGCGCGCTCGGGGGCTACCTCGCCCACCTCACCGCCAGCCCGTTCCTCGCGTTCGGCCTGAGCGTCGCGGCGCTGGTGTTCCTGATCGCCGGCGCCGCCGAGATCCCGGTCACCCACCACATGTCCCTGCCCGCGAGCACGGTCGTGCTGGCTGCCGTGCCCGCCGGCGTCCCGCTGACACCCGGCGGCGTGGCC
Source organism: uncultured Halobacteriales archaeon (assembly GCA_964459695.1). Classification (GTDB taxonomy): domain Archaea; phylum Halobacteriota; class Halobacteria; order Halobacteriales; family Haloarculaceae; genus CAYWNQ01. The sequence goes on from CAYWNQ010000146.1 coordinate 2,230, forward strand.
GGCGCGATGCCGCTGGGCGAGGCGCTGGCGCTCGGGGCCGCCGCGGGCCTGGTCGGCGGGCTGGTCGGCGAGCTCGCCCAGCGGCTGCTGTACGCCCACGCCGACACCCACCTCGACCCCCCGGCGGCGAGCATCGTCGTGACGACGTTCGGCATCGGCCTGCTCGCGCTGGCGGGCGTGCTGCCGACGGCAGCGTGGATCCCGCTGCCGTAGCCCGGCGGGCACGGAGCGTCGCCGTCTGCTACAGGAGCTGCTCGACCTGCGTCCGCCGGCGGTCGAGGTCCACCGCGGGCGCCAGGTCGGGGTCGCCCCGCAGCCGGTCGAGCAGCAGGAACACGTCGACGCCGGCGCGCTCGGCGGCGTCGAACAGCGCCGCGACGTCGTCGCGGTGCAGCGCCAGCGAGTCCAGCCGTCCCACCGCCAGCGCCGCCGCTGCGCCCCCGTCGCCCTCCGGGAACGCCTCGCTGACGTCGGCGAACGTGCCCGCGAGGGCCGCGTCGGTCGGCACGAGCGTCAGGCAGCGTGTGCAGATGGCCGCCCGCGTGGTCCCATCTGGGGCGTGCTCGCGGAGCGCGGCGGGCACGTCGAACACGACGGTCGCGGCGCCGCAGGCGGGACAGTCCATGGGAAAACGGCGGCTGCGAGGGTGAAAAGCGGTTCGTCGGTCCGGAGCCCCGTGCCCCCGGAGCGTAACGTTTCTCCGCCCCGGAGCTGGAACCGACGGATGATGGTGTCGCCCGAGTTACCGTCGCGGGTGTCGGGGGCGATCGAGTCCGTCATGCGGAGCTACTTCTCCAGATTCCCCCGGAATCGGGTGGACGTCATGGCGGAGGAGTGGGACGACCTCCTGCTCCTGGACGCCTGTCGATACGACGCCTTCGCGGCGGTCGACGGGTCGGACGGGCTCGAGTCCCGGCTGTCCAGGGGCTCCTCGACCGGCGAGTTCTTCGCGGAGAACTTCGCGGGGACCGAGCACGCCGACACGGTGTACGTGACCGCGAACCCGGTTCCCAGGGTCGACGACTGGTGTCCGGTCGACGTGGATTCGGTCTTCTTCGAGGTCGTCGACGTCTGGGAGGACCACTGGGACGAGGACGCGAACACGGTGCGGCCCGGCCCGGTCGCGGACGCGATCGTCGATGCCCACCGGACCTACCCCGACAAGCGGATCCTCGGGCACTTCGTCCAGCCACACCAGCCGTTCATCGGCGAGACCGGCAGGGCCATCGAATCGGTGGGGATGACGGCCGTCGAGGAGCTCTCCGGTGGGGAGAGTTCCGGCCGGAAGGTCTGGGACCGGATCGAGGCCGGCGCCACCTCCGCGGAGCGGGCGTGGCAGGCCTACGTCGAGAACCTGGAACTCGTGCTACCACACGTTCGGCGACTCTGCCGGGAGCTGCCCGGGAAGACCGTCGTCACGTCCGACCACGGGAACCTCTTCGGAGAGTTCGCGTGGCCGTTCCCGGTGCGGATGTACGGCCACCCCGAGGGGATACACACCAGGAAGCTGATCACGGTTCCCTGGCTGGAGTGCGAGTCCGGGGACAGGCGGGCGGTCACGTCCGAACCGTCCGTCGCCGACGAACCGGACCCCGACGACGCGGAACTGCTCGACCGCCTTCGGAAGCTCGGCTATCGGTAGTCGTCGTGGGTGGCGGGCGTCCTCAGTCGTCGGCGGTGAGCTCGGTGGGTTCCTCGTCCTCGCCGGCGCCGCCCTCCGCCTCCTCGCGTTCCTTTTTATCCTTTATCTTTTTCATCCGGAAGATCTCCTCGCGCTCCTGCTCCTCGAGCTTCTGCTCGATGTACTCCTTGTTCTCGTAGAGCTGGGGCAGCAGCGTGAACTCCAGGGCGTTGACCCGGCGCTTGGTGGTCTCGATCTCGTCGAGCATCTTCTTCATCGCCGTCTCGACCTCGGCGGCCAGGATGACGCTCTCGAGCAGCTCCTCGTAGGCGTCGGCGGCCTCGTCGATGCGCGCCGAGGTGCCGACCACGCCGTAGCCCCGCTCGTCGAGGGACTTCTTGACCTTCGTGGACTCGATCTGGGGCACCACGACGCCCATGATGTTCTTGGACTCGGTGGTGATCTCGGGGTGCTCCTTCAGCGCGGCGGCTGCACCCCGGACCACCACGTCGCCCTCCATCGCGCGGGCCATGTCGATGGTGCGCTGGGCGCGCTCGTAGTCGTCCTCCAAGTTCTCGCGGACGTCCTGTGCCTGGTCCAGGATGTCCATGAACTCCATGATGAGGCCGTCGCGCTTCTTCTCGAGGGTGTCGTGCCCACGCTCGGAGAGCTGGATGCGCTCCTCGATGGCCATGAGGTTCTTGCGCGTGGGTTTGACGTCCTCAGCCATTGGGCGGCCGTTCCGGACGGAGCGGCTTAACGCTTGTCAGTCCGGGTGGGAAAGGGTGACGGGCGTGTGGGGTCGATGGTTCCGCTGGAACTGCCGAGGTGCAGGACCGCAGGTTGGCGAACCGGTCGTAGGACTCCGGTGGACCGCAACCGCATCCGCAGACTGTTCCTCGAGCACGAGCGGCGGTCTGCGGTGGGGTCCGATTGCCTTGCCAGCCCAGCAGCCTACGAAACGGCACGCACGAGCCGCCGGTCGGGATCCAGCCCGAGGCCCTCGTGGACGACGAACTCCAGGACGTTGACGATAGTGTGGGCCGCGACCACCACCAGCAGGCTCCCGCTCGCGACGAACGCGACGGCCAGCACGCCGCCCAGCAGGCCGGCGATAACGATGCCCCCGGTTCCGGTCTGGTGGATCAGCGCGAACGCGACCGTCGATGCGACCACCGCGACCCACGCCGGGACACCGGCGGCCACCGGCGCGCCCACCAGCGCGGCGCGGAACAGTACCTCCTCGCCCACCGAGACCAGCGGCAGGGTCACCGCACACAGGACGAGCCACCCGCCGGGGGAGTCCGGTGCCGCGGCGGCCCGGACGCCCGGCGTGTAGTCGAGCCCGGCGACGGTGACCCCCGCGATGGCGACCTCGGTGAGCGCGTACATCGCGAGCCCGAGGCCGACGGCGACGACGCCGGCCGCCACCGACGGCGGGACGAGTCCGAGGGCGGCGCGGTCCACGCCGGCGAGGAGCCCCACGGCCAGGACGGTGGCGGCGGTCACGCCCTGGTCGGTGGCCACGCCACGGAGGAACGCCCACGGACCGATGGACGGCGGGCCGTCGGGCTGCTCGCCGCCGGCCGTGGTGCCGTCAGCCTCGGCGCTGTGGGGGTCGGCACCGTCGG
>CAYWNQ010000147.1:0-5471 GCA_964459695.1 uncultured Halobacteriales archaeon
TGGGAGGGGTTCGACCCCGGCGACCCCGTGTCGGGCGCCGACGCGGCCTCGGACAAGCTGGTCACCATCCGGGCGCTCCAGTCGACGCTGGGCGTCGAGGAGGAAGACGCCGGCCCGACCCGCATCGTGACCGACGAGGCCCTCGAGACCGAGCTCGAGGAGATACGCCGGGACGTCACCGAGCTCGACGACCGCCGCGACGAGCTCCGGAGCGAGCTGGGCGACGTCCGCGAGCGCATCGACGCCGTCGAGCCGTTCGCCGCACTCGGCATCGACCTGGACCTGCTCGCCGGCTACGACCACCTGACCGCCGCCGTCGGCGAGGGCGACGCCGAGGCGGTCCGCGACGCGCTGGCCCGGGCCGACGGCGTCGACGCCTGGGAGGTGTTCGCCGCCGACGGCGTCGTCGCGGCGTTCGCCGCGCCGGCCGACGCGCCGCTGGACGACGCCCTGGTGGGCACCGACTTCGCCCGCCAGGAGCTGCCCGACGACGCCGAGGGCAGCCCCGAGTCGTACGTCTCGGAGCTGCGGGGCCGGGCCCAGCAGCTCGAGTCGAAGCTCGACACCGTCGAGGAGGAGCTCGAGGACCTGAAGCTCGACGTGGCCGGCTTCCTGCTGGCCGCCGAGGAGACGCTGGCCATCGAGGTCGGCAAGCGCGAGGCGCCGCTGTCGTTCGCGACGACCGAGAACGCGTTCGTCGCCGAGGGCTGGATCCCGACGGACAGCTACGCCGACCTCGAGCGCGCCCTGACCGAGGCCGTTGGCGACCACGTCCAGGTCGAGGAGCTCGAGCGCGCCTCCTACGACGAGGACGGTATCGCCGAGGAGCGCGAGGGCGTCGACCGCGACAGCGGGTCCGGCGAGGCGACCGCCGGCGGGGCGGCCGCCGCCGACGGCGGGGCCGACGCCGAGGTCAGGTCGGACGGCGGGCCCGCCGTCGCCGACCGGCCGATGAGCAGCGCGGACCCGCCGGTCGTCCAGGACAACCCGGCGCCCGCCGACCCGTTCGAGCTGCTGGTCGAGGTCGTCAACCTGCCGAAGTACCGCGAGCTCGACCCGACGATGGTCGTGTTCCTCACGTTCCCGGCGTTCTTCGGCTTCATGATCGGCGACGTGGGCTACGGCCTCATGTACGCCGGCATCGGCTACCTGCTGTGGAGCCGGACCGACAGCGACGCGCTGAAGAGCCTGGGCGGCGTCGCGCTGTGGTGCGGCGGCTTCACGGTGCTGTTCGGGTTCCTGTACGGCGAGGTGTTCGGCCTGCACACCATCGGCGAGGTGCTGTGGAACGGCAACCCGCCGGTCCACAAGGGCCTCCAGCCCCACTACGGCGGCTACGCCCGGCTCTGGCTGGTGGGCAGCCTGCTGATCGGGGTCGTCCACCTGACGGTCGGCTGGCTGTTCGACTTCTACCAGACGATGCGCCACGGGCTCGCCGAGGCGATGTACGAGAGCGGCTCGTGGCTGCTGATGATGTTCGGCATCTGGGCGTGGATCTTCGCCGGCGCGTTCGGTAGCGCCCCCGCGCTGCTGGTCGGCGAGACGAGCGTCTTCAACGGCAACCCCATCGCGCTTGGGTTCACGGGCCTCCCGTCGGCGGTCGGCGTCGCCGGCCTCGTTGCGTTCGGCCTGGGATTCGTCCTGCTGCTGTACGGCGAACCCGTCGAGGTCGTGGAGTTCCTGGACGTGCTGGTGAACGTGCTGTCCTACACCCGGATCGCGGCGGTGCTGCTCGCCAAGGCGGGGATGGCCTTCGTGGTCAACCTGCTGTTCTTCGGCGTCTACGTCACCGGGTCTGGCGGGGAGGCCACCTGGCACTTCGCGCTGGGCCACATGCCGGCGGTCGGCGACACCGTCCACGGCCACGAGGTCACTGAGATCATGTTCGGCGGCCTGCTGCACGGCGGCGTCGCGGCGGTCCTGTTCGGCCTCGTCGTGCTGGTGGTGGGCCACCTGCTCGTGATGGCGCTGGGCATCACGAGCGCCGGCCTGCAGTCCATCCGTCTCGAGTACGTGGAGTTCTTCCAGAAGTTCTACGAGGGCGGCGGCGACGCCTACGAGCCGTTCGGCCACGAGCGCCGCCACACCACCGAGGACTGACCACCCGCGCCGTCCGCCCCGCTCGCGCCCGCTGGAGGCCGCATTTCGCGTCCCCGATTAGCAGGATAGATGGGATGAGACGCCCGGAACCGGCGAGTTCCGCCGACGCGGTTTGAGAAGTTTTATGGGGGCGGTGTGCCGACTTCAGCACGTTCGGAGACGATCCAGAGGACCACCCAACAATGTTCGAATTCGTGCTGGCAATGTACGGTAGCATCGTTCACATCCTCCAGGCCCAGCCCGCCGTCCCGCCGAAGGCCGCGGGCGCCCTCGCGGTGGGGCTGGCCGCCCTCGGCTCGGGCATCGCCGAGCGGGGCATCGGCGCGGCGGCGGTCGGCGCGGTCGCCGAGGACGAGGACATGTTCGCCACGGGGCTCATCTTCACGGTCCTGCCGGAGACACTGGTCATCCTGGCACTGGTCGTCGTCTTCGTGGTGTAACGCCCTCCCCAACCAATGAGTCTTGATACGGTCGTAGAGGACATCCGGGAGGAAGCCCGCGAGCGCGCCGAGGAGATCCGCGAGGAGGGCCGCGAGCGCGCCGAGGAGATCCGCGAGGAGGCCGAGGCCGACGCCGCCGACATCGTCGCCGAGGCCGAGCAGGAGGTCGAGCGCACCGTCGAGCGCGAGCGCGAGCAGACGCTCTCGTCGGCGAAGCTCGAGGCCAAGCAGGAGCGCCTCGAGGCCCGCCGGGAGGTGCTCCAGCAGGTCCGAGCCGACGTCGAGGCCGCGCTTGCCGACGTCGAGGGCGACCGGCGCCGCGAGCTGACGGCGGCGCTGCTCGAGGACGCCGCGTCGGAGTACCCCGACGCCGAGACCGTCGAGGTCTCCGGCCGCGCCGACGACGCCGACCTGCTCGCGGAGCTGGTTGCCGACTACGACGGCTGGACGCACGCGGGCGAGTACGACTGTCTCGGCGGCGTCGTCGTCGAGGCCGAGGGGAGTCGCATCCGCGTGAACAACACCTTCGACTCGGTGCTCGAGGACGTCTGGGAGGACAACCTCCGGGACGTGAGCACCAGGCTGTTCGACGAGCAATGAGGGCCGCCGCGATCGCCGGCACCGCGAACTACGAGTACGTCAACGCCCGCGTCCGTGCGCGCCGGGCGTCGCTGTTCGACGCCGACGACTACCGGAAGCTGGTCCGGATGGGCCCCGGCGAGATCGCCCGGTTCATGGAGGAGACCGAGTACGAGGCCGAGATGAACGCCCTCGGGGCGCGCCACTCGGGGGTCGACCTCGTGGAGTTCGCGCTGAACCGCAACCTCGCCAAGCACTTCGAGGACCTGCTCGACTGGACCGAGGGGCCGCTGTACGACTACGTCGCCCGGTACCTCCGGAAGTTCGACGCCTGGAACGTCAAGACGGCGCTCCGGGGCATCTACGCCGGCGCCGAGTCCGACGACGTGGCCGAGGACATGATCCGGGCGGGCGAGTTCGACGACGAGCTGCTCGACCGGCTGACCGAGGCCGAGACCGTCGAGGCCGTCGTGGAGCTGCTGGAGCCCACCCTGTTCGGGGAGCCGCTCGCCGCGGCGCTCGAGGACTACGAGGCCGAGGGCGTGCTGGTGCCCCTCGAGAACGCCGTCGACCGGGCGGTGTACGCCAACCTGCTGGCCGACCTGCCGACCGAGCCCGACCGCCCCACGGAGCTGTACATCGAGTTCCTGCGGGCGGAGATCGACTTCCGGAACCTCCGGAACGCCCTCAGGCTCGCACGGTCGGGAGCCGACCTCGACCCCGCGGAGTACCACATCGACGGCGGCCGGCTGTTCGACGAGGGCTCGCTCAGGCAGCTGGCGACCAACCCCGACGAGCTGGCGGCCCGGGTCCGCGCGTCGCCGTACGGCGACGACCTCGACGAGGCGCTGGCGGAGCTCGAGTCCGCCGAGCACCTCATCGGGTTCGAGCACGCCCTGGACGCGGCGCTGCTGGAGTACGGCGACACGCTGTCGAACCGCTACCCGCTGTCGGTGTGTCCGGTGCTGGCCTACGTGCTCGCCAAGGAGCGCGAGGTCGAGAACATCCGGGCCATCGCGCGGGGCCGCGAGGCGGGGCTCTCCGAGGAGGAGATCGACGAGGAGCTGGTGATCCGATGAGCGCGAGCCAGGAGATCGCGGTCGTCGGCAGCCCGGAGTTCACGACGGGGTTCCGGCTGGCCGGCGTCCGCCGGTTCGAGAACGTGGCCGACGACGACAAGTCCGAGCGGCTCGACGACGCCGTCGAGTCGCTGCTCGGCGACGACGGGGTCGGCATCGTGGTGATGCACGACGACGACCTCGAGCACCTCTCCCGCACAGTGCGCCAGGACGTCGAGACGAGCGTCGAGCCGGTGGTCGTCACCCTGGGTGGCGAGGCCGGCTCCGGCGCCCTGCGCGAACAGATCAAGCGAGCCATCGGCATCGACCTGATGGAGGAAGACTAACCACACATGAGCCAAGCACAGCAGACGACGGTCAGCGAGGACGGCGCCATCGAGAGCGTCAGCGGTCCGGTCGTGACGGCGACCGGCCTGGAGGCCAAGATGAACGACGTCGTGTACGTCGGCGAGGAGGGCCTGATGGGCGAGGTCATCGAGATCGAGGGCGGCGTCACCACCATCCAGGTGTACGAGGAGACCTCCGGCGTCACCCCCGGCGAGCCGGTCGAGAACACCGGCGAGCCGCTGTCGGTCGACCTCGGTCCCGGCATGCTGGACACCATCTACGACGGCGTCCAGCGCCCCCTCGACGAGCTCGAAGAGCAGATGGGCGCGTTCCTGGACCGCGGCGTCGACGCGCCCGGCATCGACCTCGAGGAGACCTGGGCGTTCACTCCCGAGGTGTCCGAGGGCGACCACGTCGAGCCCGGCGACGTCGTCGGCGTGGTGCCGGAGACGGTCCAGATCGAGCACAAGGTGCTCGTCCCGCCGGACGCCGAGGCCGGCGAGGTCGTCGAGGTACGCGAGGGCGAGTTCACCGTCGACGAGACGGTGGTCGAGCTCGCCAACGGCGAGGAGGTGCGGATGCGCCAGGAGTGGCCGGTCCGGGAGGCCCGGCCCACCCTGGAGAAGGAGACGCCGACGACGCCGCTGGTGTCGGGCCAGCGCATCCTGGACGGCCTGTTCCCGCTCGCGAAGGGCGGGACGGCGGCCATCCCCGGGCCGTTCGGCTCGGGCAAGACGGTCACCCAGCACCAGCTCGCCAAGTGGGCCGACGCCGACATCGTCGTCTACGTCGGCTGCGGCGAGCGCGGCAACGAGATGACCGAGGTCATCGAGGACTTCCCGGAGCTGGACGACCCCGTCACCGGCAACCCGCTGATGAGCCGGACGACGCTCATCGCCAACACGTCGAACATGCCGGTCGCGGCCCGCGAGTCCTGCGTCTACAC
>CAYWNQ010000148.1:0-5449 GCA_964459695.1 uncultured Halobacteriales archaeon
GCACGGCGAGGCCGGCGTCGATGGCGCCCTCCTGCACCGCGAACACCTTGCTGCCCGGCGTCGCCGTGTTGAGGCCGATGTCGAGCACCGCCTCGCCGAGCCCGGCATCGAGCGCGCGCTTGCCGGCCAGCAGGCCGGTCAGGTACGCGGCGGGGAGGTTGCCCGTGGGCGCCTCCCAGCCGTAGTCGGCCAGGTCGCCGGACATCGCCGCGGCGGCGGTCTCGTCGCCCTCGGGGCCCGTGGTCACGAACTGGGCCCGGGTGTGCCTGTTGCTCTTCCGGGCGACCAGCCGAGGTTTCCCGGACTTCAGCAGGCGCAACCGCTGGTGGTAGTCCGTCCGTGCCTCGCGGCGGCGCCGCATCGGCACCGTGTATCGTGGTCCTGTCGCCATTAGCTATCACCGTAGTTCGCTTGCACGTACCGTTCGAGGTCGCCGACGCTGTCGAACTCGCCACCGCTGGCCATGTCGTACAGCTGCCGGTACTCGCCGGGGGCCAGCACGTCTTCGTCGTCGCGGAGCTCCTTCAGCCGCGCCCGCTGGGCGCGGATCGAGCGCTCCCACGCCTCCTTGTCGTCCTCGCGGGCGCCGGCCGTCCCCTTCCGGGAGCCGTGGCCCGTGCCGTGGCCGTACGAGCGCTTCTCCGCCCGCTCGCGGGCCCGACCGCGGGCGTTGCCGCCGGCGTCGGCGGCGCGGATGACGCCCGCGTCGACGAGTTCGCGCACGTCCTCGCGGGTGATGGCGTCGGCGATCTCGGCCTGTTCCTCCGGGTCGAACCAGACGCGGCCCTCGCCCACGTCGAGGACGTCGGCGGCGAGCCGCTTCTGTGCGCTCAGGTCGGTCATTCTTCGACCTCCACCTCCTCGTAGGTCGGGTTGAGGACGCGGATGTCCTCCTCGGCGGCGACCTCCTCGATGCGCTCGCGCTTGCGCCCGCCGACCGACGACGCGATGCGGACGGCCTCGCTGTCGCCGTCCACGCCGTCGAGGTCGTCGGCGTTGTGGACGCGGACCTCCTCGAAGCCGCTGGGGTGGAGCCCCCGCACCGCCGCGGGCGAGCGGTAGCCGGCCTCGACGGTGGCGCCCTTGCCCTTGATCCCCTCGCGCTGCTTGGAGTGGGTGCCGCGGGGACGGCGCCACGAGGTCGACACGCGAGCCTTCTTGTGGTGGTCCTGCCGGTCGAACTGCGGCGTCGACTCCCGGCGGCGCTGGGTCAGCAGCCGCTCGGTCTCCTCGTCCAGCTCCGGGGTCTTCTCGACCAGGCCGCGGGGCCGGAGCTCGGTCTCGACGGCCTCCTCGGCCGCCTCCGGCTCCGGGGCCTCCTCCTCGACCTCGGCCTCGGCCTCCTCGGCGATCTCCAGGTCGCCGACGTCGGCCTTGATGCGGGCCGCCAGCGCGTTGCCGATCCCTTCGACCTCGGCCAGCTCGACCTGGTCGGCGACGCGCACGGCGTCGACCGTGTCGTAGCCCGCCTCGCGGAGCGCCTCGGCCTTCGAGTCGCCGACGCCAGCGATGGCCGTCAACTCCGCGGGGCCCTCGTCGGCGTCCTCGGCAGCGGCGTCGTCGTCATCGTCGCCGGCGTCGTCGGCAGACGCCTCGTCGTCGCCGTCGAGCGCCTCGGAGGCCCCGGGGTCGGACTCGGCGACGTCGTCGGAGACGGCGGTCGCCAGCCCCTCGTCGAAGCCCGGCAGCTCGGCGAGCTCCTCGACGGAGGCCTCGCGGAGGTCCGCGACGGTCTCGTAGCCCGAGCCGCCGAGCACCTTCGCTCGCTCCGGGCCGACCCCGGTGACGTCCGTCAGGTTCTCGAAGTCCCGCTCGCCGACGTCGGCCTTGATGCGGGCCGCGACCGCCTCGTCGACGCCCTCGAGCTCGGTGAGCTCGGCGACCGAGGCGTCCTGCAGGGCCTCGGCCGTCTCGAAGCCGGCGCCACCGAGCGTGCGGGCCCGCTCGGGCCCGATGGCGTCGACATCGGTCAAGGCCTCGTACTCGAGCCCGCCGACCTGCTCCAGGACGTTCCTGGCCGTGGTCTCGTCGATTCCGTCGATGTCGGTCAGGTCGCCGACCGACGCCGCCGTGAGGGCCTCGATCGAGCCGTAGCCGGCGCCCCCGAGCTTCTTCGCGGTCTCGGGGCCGACGCCCTCGAGGTCGGTCAGCTCGGCGTACTCCTCGTCGTCGCTCATCAGGCACCACCCCGGTTGGGCTTGCTGGTGATGTACACCCCGTCCTGGAAGACGCGGGTGTCCTTGCCGGGCACGCGGGTGAGCTGCTCGATGTCGGCGGCGGTCTGGCCCACGTCCTCGATGTCGGGGCCGGAGAGCGTCAGCTCCTCGCCGTCGACGGCCACCGCCGTGTCCCCGTAGATCTGGGCGCGCCGGGGCGCCGTCTCGCCGAGGAAGTTCTCGATGACGACCTCGTCGCCGTCGACGGACACCTGCATCGGGAAGTGGGCGTAGAAGACCTCCATCTGGTAGGTCCAGCCCTCGGTCACGCCGTGGAACGCGTTCCGGACGTGGCTCTCGAAGGTGCCCATCGTCGACGCGGTCTTGGCGTCCTCGGCGGTCGATTCGATCACGACCGACTCGACGGTGTCGCCGTCGTCCCGTTCCGGCTCCGCCGGAACGCTCTCCACCGTGACCGTGACGTCCGGGTACCACAGCCGGCGAGTCACCTCGCCGTTGGGACCCGACACGGTCAGGTCGAGGTGGTCCATCGTCGCGTCGACCTCGTCCGGGATGGGGATTGCTGTCCTCGTCATCGTCAGTACACGTAGGCGATCACCTGGCCACCGACGCCCTGGTCGCGGGCCTCGTAGTGGCTCATGACGCCGTGGCTGGTCGTGACGACGAGCGTCCCGTAGTCCCGGGCGGGGAGGAACCGCTTCTCCCACTTCTCGAACTCGTCGCTGCCCGCCGCGTAGCGGGGCTTGACCGTGCCACAGCGGTTGATCGCTCCTTTCAGTTCTACCTCGAACTCCCCGGCCTTGCCGTCGTCGACGTACTGGAAGCCGTCGACGTACCCGCGGTCGTAGAAGACCTCGAGCACGCTGCCGATCTCGTCCGAGGCGGGCGATACCCGTTCGGTCAGGTGGCCGACGCTCTCGGCGTTGTCGAGCCCCGAGAGCGCGCTGGCCAGTGGATCGTTGTCAGTCATCGGTCTAGCTGTACTTCTTGAACCCCATCGACCGGGCGATCTCGCGGAAGCACTGGCGACAGAGCCAGATGTCGTACTTCCCGACGAGGCCCTGCTCGCGCCCGCACCGCTGGCAGGCCTCGAGCTGTCCCGTGCGCTTTTCGGCGTGTTCGCCGGTCTCCTCCTGGTCGCTCATCGGCCCACCTCCACGTCGTAGTGCCGCTCGAGGAACGAGACGGCGTCCTCGACGTTCAGGCGGTGGGTCGAGGGTATCGACCGGGTGGCCTTGTCGCGCTTGGCGACCCGGTAGCCGGGCCGGACGAGGTTGACCGTGACGTCGAGCCCGTAGATGCCGACCGTCGGGTCGTACTCCTGGCCCGGGAAGTCGGTGTGGTCCTCGACCCCGAAGCTGAAGTTGCCCGTCTGGTCGAACTGGCTCCCGCTGATGGTGACGCCGTCCAGCGCCAGGGCCGTCTCGAGGAACGTCTCGGCGCTGTCGTCGCGCAGCGTGACCTTGGCGCCGATGGGGTCGCCCTCGCGGACGTCGAACTCGGCGATGGTCGACGTCGCGGTGGTCCGCACCGGCTCCTGGCCGGCGATGTCGGCGAGGATCTCCTCGCCGTCGGCCAGCTCGCGACCGCCCTCGCCGACGCCCATGTGGACGACGACCTTCTCGACTGTCGGTTCGCGCATCTCGTGGACCTCGGCGTCGGCGCTCTCGGAGCTCATTCGTCGTCACCTCCCTCGACGAAGTTCTCGTCGATGACCACGACGTACTCCTCGATCGTCTCGAAGCCGCCCGCGTCGTTGTCGACGAGCACGTTGTTCGGCGCGCTGCCGGGGGTGACCTGGATCTCGTCTATCTCGCCGACGTCGCCCGCGTGGGCGCCGTCGACGGCGGTCACCAGGGCACCGGCCTCGTAGGGGAAGTGCGCCACGACCTCGCCGTCGTCGTTCGAGACGACCAGCGAGTCGTTGGTGTCGTAGGCCTCCTCGACCAGCAGCGTCCGCCCGTCGTGCAGCGTGAGCTGGGTCCGCTCGCCCACGTCGGTCTTGGCCTCGACCTTCCCGAGCTTGGACTGGGCGTCGGCCTCGTCGATGGACGTCAGCGCCAGCCGGCCGCCCTCGTCGGGGAAGACGCGGTAGAACTCCTCGCGCTCGGTGAACGCCAGGATGTCGAACATCCCGATGGGGCGGGCCTCGTCGCCGACCGGCGTGCCGTTGACCAGCACGCTGTCCTGCTCGAGCGCGTAGCGCGCCTCCTTGCGGGACTCGACGTAGCCCAGCACGTCCCGGAGGATGATGACCAGCGGGACGCCGGCCTCGCCGTGGGGGCCCGCTGCCTTGGTGGTGAACGTCTCCTCCTTGCGCTCGACGGGCCAGGAGTTCGGGACCGAGAGCCGCTTCTGGTGGTTGCTCACGATTCGTCCTCCCCGCCCTGCAGGCGGTCGCGCCGCACCTCGTCGCCGAGGTCCAGGTCGGTGACCTGGAGGTTCGAGGCGTCCAGCGCGCGGGGGACCTCCTCGCCGTCGGCGGTCTCGAGGGTCACGTCCTCGACGTGGACCGTCGCGTCCTTCAGGTCGACCGCGACGACCTCGGCCGCCTCGCCGGCGAAGTCCCCGCGCTGGACCTCCACGGTGTCGCCCTCGTTGACGCGGACGCTCCGCCGGCCGTGCTCCTCGCGGAGCTCCGGCGACAGGTTGGCCCGCACCTGGGCGTGGCGCTGGTGCAGCGGCGCCTCCTCCGTTCGCTTTCGCTGTTTGCGTGGTTGCTCACTCATGGTTACACGATCATTGTCGCCGCCGAGGCGATCGAACCGAACCGCTCGGCGACCTCCCGCGCGATGGGGCCCTTCAGCTCGGTCCCCCGCGGGTCCTGGTTCTCGTCGATGATGACCGCCGCGTTGTCCTCGAAGGTCACACGGGTCCCGTCGGGGCGCCGGATGGGCTTGCGCTGGCGGACGATCACGGCCTCCAGCACCTGGCGGCGCATCTCCGGCGTGCCTTTGGTGACCGAGACGGTCACCTTGTCGCCGAGGCCGGCCTTCGGGTGGCGGTTCAGCGTCCCCGTGTAGTTGGAGACGCTGATGACCTTCAGCTCCCGGGCGCCGGTGTTGTCGGCGCAGGTGACCAGCGACCCCTTCTCGAGGCCCTGGGTCACGTCGGCGTTGAGCGCCTGCATCAGGCGTCACCTCCCTCCGCGCCGGCCACGCGCTCGCGGTCGTCGCCGCTCGACGCGTCCGTGGCCTCCTCCGAGGCCACGCGCTCGACCACGACGTGGCTCTTGGTCTTCGACAGCGGTCGTGTCTCTGCGATCGTCACCG
>CAYWNQ010000149.1:0-5432 GCA_964459695.1 uncultured Halobacteriales archaeon
CCGTCGCCGTCGTCGCTCGTGCAGAGATTGCCGGTGGGGAGGCTGGTGCCCTGGTCGCCGATACAGATCGTGAGCACCTTCCTGTTCGAGAGCACGCCCACGCGAACCAGGTCCCCGTCGGTGGAGTCGTTCGACAGGACGTTGGCGTCGACGCCGTCCTGTCCGTCGTCGGCCGACTCGTTAGTCCACACGTCCGCGTCGACGACGTCGCGACTGTCGGTCGCCGAGTCGTTCGTCCCGACACTCGCGTCGATCCCGTCGCTGTCGTTGCCCGTCGAGGCGTTCGACGAGAGGTCGGCGTCGACGGCCTCCTGGTCGCTGTCGCTCGTGTCGTTCGAGGCGACGTCGGTGTCGACCGCGTCGTCGTCGCCCGCGCTCGTGTCGTTCGAGGCGACGTCGGCGTCGATGCCGTCACCGTCGGCGTCGCTCGTGTCGTTCGAGAGGAGGTCGGCGTCGACGGAGTCGGCGTCGCTGCCGCTCGTGTCGTTCGACGAGAGGTCGTCGTCGACGTCGTCGTCGTCGCTCCCGCTCGACGTGTTCGAGGCGACGTCGACGTCGACGAGGTTGGAGTCGTTCTCGCAGCTCCGGTTCTCGAGGAGGTCCACCGAGACGGCGTCGCCACAGTCGCCGACGAGGCCCGCCGGCGAGACCAGGTGGCCGAGCCCGAGGGCCGAGAGGAGGTCCCCGGGCGACGCGACGGCGCCCAGTTCGACCCCGCCGTCGGCCCCGGATGGTGCCGCGGCGCTCGCCGGAGCGAGCAGCACCGACAGCACCACCAGAACCGTCAGTACGGACCCGGCTGTACTGGCTAGCGTGGTGGACGATCCCTTCCCTGTCATCCCCTACGACCCGGTTGCTACCGGAACCGTTCCGTTCGCCAACCCTTACTCTTGGGCGGAGGATGTCAGGGCTTTTAAATTCCCCTCCCAAACGGGGCTCTCTATTCCGCGAGCATCAGGTTCCGCAGGATGTCGCCGTACGCTGGTCGCGTGACCAGCACGCCCAGCAGCACGCCGACGATGGTCACGATGGCGAAGCCCTGGAGGTCGCCCAGCGACAGCACCGCCAGGGGCGACATGGCGATGATGGTGGTCGCCGCCGCGGCACCGATGACCCAGAACGCCTTCCGGAACCGGTTCCTGAACACCTTCCCGGTGCTCACCTCGCCGCGCTGGAGGATCTCGTCGGCGATGATGACCAGGTCGTCGACGCCGGTGCCGATGACCGCGATGAACCCGGCGATGTGGCTCAGGTCCAGCGCCAGCCCGACCGTCGCGGCGAACCCGAGCAGCAGGTACACCTCGGCGGTGGCGGTCACCAGCATCGGGGCCGCCACCCGCGGGCGCCCGTAACGGGCGAACACGACCAGCGCGACCGCGAGCACCGCGACGCCACCCGTGAGCACGGAGAACAGCTTGAACTCCTCGGCCAGCGACGGCTCCACGTAGAACGTCGTCCCCTGGCTCTGGATGGCCAGCTCCGTCGGGAGCGCGCCCGCCCGGAGGTTGAACTCCAGGCCCTGGGCCTCCGAGAGGTTCGAGGCCTGCATCACGAACCGGGGGTCCTGGACGAAGTTGCCCCGCTCCATGGTCCCGGCGAGGTCGTCCCCCAGCGACGAGGCGAACACGTCGCGGTCGTCGACGACCGTCATGAGGCAGTACTGGCCGGGCTGGTTCGGCGCTCCCTCGAACGACTCGTGGGGCGGACACTGGCCGACGTTGTCGGTGAACCCGAACGTCGTCATGGCGTTCGAGAAGTTCTGGGCCGCCCCGGGCGTGAGCTGGACCGGGACGTGGGGCCCGAGCTGGTCGCTCGTCTGGGCGGTGCCGATCTCGGCGATGCCGTCCTGGGCGAACATCGGGACGCGGCGGTACTCGGTGGTGCCGTTGCGGGCGTCGGGGAACAGCGCGACGACCTGGACCTGGCCCTGGTCGCCGATGAGCTCGAGCACCTCCGAGCGGTTGGCGCCGGGGACCTCGACGAGGATGAACTGCTGGCCCGGCGTCGTGACGACCTGGGCGCTGCCGCCGGTGAGGCCGCCGCGGTTGATCTTGTTGTTCAGCACCCGGACGGCCTCCTGGCGGGTCCTCGACGTGACGCCGTCGCGTATCTGGCCCTCCGAGACCTCGAAGCCGGCGGCGCTGATGGCGGCGGCGAACTCCGCCTGACTCACGTTGCCGTTGGCGCGGTCGGCGTACACCTCGATCCTGTCGCCGTCCGGCGCGACGCTGACGTCGCCCAGCGCCAGGTCGAGCTCGTTGGCGACGGTCCGGCTCACCTCGGTGTGGCGGTCGTCGGGGACGTCGACGCCGGAGGCTGTGTAGCCCACCAGCGGCGCCCGCACGCGTGTGCCGCCGGCCAGCTCGAGGCCGTACTGGAGGTTCGTGACGTCGCTCTGGGTGGCGTTGCCGCCCCCGCCGGTGCCGCCGAGCCCGGGCACGGGGAACAGCATCACCGTCGAGCCGACGACCAGCACCACCAGCATGAGGATCCGCCAGTTCTCCCGGAGATTCATTTCGCCACCCCCTCGTACTTGTAGTACCGCAGCAGGCTCACGTTCATCAGGTAGGTGTTCATCAGGTCGGCGGACAGGCCGAACACGAGCACGATGCCGATGTACGGCAGCAGCGGGATGCCCAGCAGGTAGGCCACCACCGTCATCATGGTCATGGCCGAGATGGAGGTGAGCGTCATCGTGACCCCGGTGCGCATCGCCCGGCGGGTCGACTCGTAGAAGTCACCGCGGCGCCGGAGCACGTGGTTGTTGAGCAGGAGGTCCGAGTCGACGCTGTAGCCGATGAGCATCAGCAGCGCGGCCACGGTCCCGAGCGACAGCTGGATGCCGAACAGGTTCATCAGCGCCACGGGGATCATGATGTCCGAGAACGCGCTGGCGACGATGGCGATGGAGGGGACGAAGGTCCGGAACAGCACGAACACCAGGACGCTCATGCCGAGGAACGCGACCGCGACGCCGAGCAGCGCCTGGCGCTGGGAGCTCTGACCGAACGCCGCCGACCGGTCCTGGATCGACTCGATGTCGTAGCCCGCCGCCTCCGCCTGCCGCTCGATCGCGCTCGTGTCCGTGCCGCCCTCGCCGGACGCCTGGAACGTGAGGATGTAAGTGTTCGACGCCGACCGGACCGGCTGGACCGACTCGATCGTCGGGTCGAACTGCTCGCGGATCTCCGCCGGGCCGTCGCCGCCCGTCGAAATCTGGATCTCCGTGCCGCCCGTGAAGGCGATGCCGGGCGTCACGGGGGCACCGGTGAGGATCCACCACCCGGCGATTATCGCCAGGGCGACGGCCAGCACCGCGAGCGGGACCGCCGCAAGCTGGCGGTTTGAGTACCGGGTGTAGTCGACCTCCGGTACCTCGAACTCGACCATGGCGGGTCGTGGGCAAGGGGGCCGAATAAGCCTTCTCGTTTCGCGTTTTCGCGGGTGGAACGGTCGCCACTGGCCGGACCACCGGCACCGCAACCGGTATGCCCGACGCGTCCCTCGCCCCGACCATGGCCGCCGAACGCGTCGCGATGTCCTACCCGGCCGACCTCAGCGGCTGGGGGCGCTTCCAGGTCGAGAAGCCGTCGTTCCGCGCGTACCTCCGCAGGACCCTCGGCGACGTCGAGGCCGGCGATGTCGTCGAGACCTTCGTGGGCGTCGGCTGCTGTGGCGACACGCTGGACGTGCCGCTCCGCGTCGAGGCAATCGAGGGTGCGGGCCCCGTCGACGAGGAGACCGCGGTCGCCTTCGAGGTGCGCGAGGCCTGCGACCTCGAGGGCGGCTGGCGCGTCCAGTCCGCGGCGGGGCCCTCGGGGTGAGAACGCCCTCGCGTACTTATCCGGGTGAGTAGTCTACGTCTCCCAACGGGGATGTCGAGGGAACGGGCCGAAAGCGGCGACTCGCGGGGGGTGTCCGCCACCGTCGGCGTCACGCTGTTCGTCGCCATCGTCGTCGTCCTGGCCGCCGTCGTCGGCTCGATGGCGCTGGCGTTCGGCGGACAGCTGGACGCGCCCGGCGAGTTCGCCAGTTTCTCGACGTCATACGAGCCAACCGGCCAGGGCAACGACGGGATTCCGTACGTCAACCTGACCCACACCGGCGGCGACGTCCTCGACGGCGACGAGGTGTTCGTCACCGACAGCGACGGCAACAGGGTGGCCTGGAACGACGTCTGGACGGGTGGCCCGACGGTCACGACCGGGGAGTACGTCCACGTCGACGGCGAATGCAGCGACGGCGCGCTGAACGCGATCAGCGAGGGCGAGGTGTACCGCGTCGTCCACGCGCCCGCCGACTCCGACAGCTCGACGGTCCTCGCCGAACACGAGATCGAGTCGCCGCCGACGTCCAGCGCCACGCCCAGCTGCTAGGGGAGGTACCGGACGGCGACCACGCCGTCGTCGGCCCTGATCTCGACCCGACCGACGCCGAGCCGCGCCGCCCGGGCCAGCGTTTCCTGGTCGTCGCGGACGTCCTCGACCGCCGCCGCGGTCCCGTCTGGCGGCACCGACAGGACGTGGACCTCGCCCTCGCCGGCGCGCTCGGTCGTGGCGACCTCGCCGACGGCGTCGGGGGCCAGCTCCCTCGCCTGCCGGGTCGGCGGCTCGTCGACGGCCTCGACGGTGACCGTCCACCGCCGGTCGACGTCGGCGACCGTCCAGGCCACCTCCAGCGGCGGCTCGGGCTCGAGGGTGGCCACGAGCACCTCCCCCACCGCGAGGTCGTGGTCCTCGGCCAGCGTGTGGACCTGGCCGGTGGCGACGTCGCGCACCACCGCCGACTCGGCGTCGGCCTCGGTCACGAGGAAGGTCCCCTCGGCCATGTCCGGGCCGAGGCGACCGCCGCCCGTCTACCTTTCGCTCGCCAGCCGGTGGGCGACGGCGATGCCGGCGGCGCCGGCCAGCGGGAGCAGTGGCGACGCGACCGTCGGCACCGCGTACAGCGCCGCCACGGCGGGGGCGAACAGCCCCGACGGCGGACTGCGGCACTCCCGGGCGCCGTCGATGACGAAGCACTCCGGGACGGAGGCGACGAGCCCGAGGTACAGCGCCACCAGGAAGGCGAAGCCGGCCACCGCCAGGGCGGCGTCGTACCGGCGGTCGCTGCCGCCGCGACGGTGGCGCCGCGCGACCAGCAGCACCGGCGCCACGACGGGCGCGACGACCACCAGGCCGACGACCAGGAAGAACGCCCGCACGAACGTGAACGTGCCGCCGGAGGCGGCGGCGGTGTCGCCGAGCAGGACCACCAGCGCGATGCAGAACACGACCGCGACCAGCACGGCGACCAGGCCGCCGACGACGGCGTAGGCCCGGAACAGCCGGGAGTCGCTCCGGCGGACGGCGTAGGGGAAGGCGCCGGGGAGCCCGCGGTAGGCCATCGGCGTGGGGTAGCGCGGGGCCGGGGTTAAGTACGCCGATGCGTGG
>CAYWNQ010000150.1:0-5397 GCA_964459695.1 uncultured Halobacteriales archaeon
CGTCGTCGTCAGTCGAAATGAAACCGTAACCGCCAGTGTCGTTGAAGAAGTCAACCTTACCGTTTGCCATTGCAAACAAACGTTCGGGAGTCAGGGGGATAACCCTTGCGCGTGTCGTGGTACCACGACCCCGGTGGTCCGGACGCGGGTGGGGCCTACTCCTCGAAGACGAACCGCCCGTCCTCCTGGACGACCTCCCCGTCGACCTCGATGTACGACTCGTCGCTCATGTCGACGATCATGTCGACGTGCATCGCCGACTCGTTGCGCTCGTTGCCCGCGCCGACCGTGTCCTCGTAGGCGCGCCCGACGGCCATGTGGACGGTGTCGCCCATCTTCTCGTCGAACAGCGTGTTGTACGTGACCCGGTCGATGTCGCGGTTCATCCCGATGCCGAGCTCGCCCAGCCGGCGCGCGCCGGGGTCGGCGTTCAGGACCTCCGTCAGGACGTCCTCGTTCTTCTCGGCGGCGTGCTCGACGACCTCGCCGCCCTCGAACACGAGCCGCGGGTTCAGCACCTCGTGGCCGTTGTGGTACAGCGGCTTGTCGAACAGCACCTCGCCCTCCACGCTGTCGGGGTGGGGCGCGGTGAACACCTCGCCGCCGGGGAGGTTGTTGCCGCCGTTGTCGTTGAGCGCCGGGTTGCCGGCGATCGACATCCGGACGTCGGTGGTGTCGCCCGAGACGACGCGGACCTCGTCGGCGGGCTCGAGGACGTCGACGAGCTGCTGCTGGAACTCCCGGACGGCGTCCCAGTCCTTGTTGACCGCGTCCCAGACGAAGTCCTCGTAGGCCTCCGTGGACATCTCCGCGAGCTGGGCGTGGGCCGGCGCGGGGTACTGCGTGAGGCACCACTCCTTGGCGAGACGCTCGTTCAGCAGGGGACGGCTCGCCTTCTCGTAGGCGGTGTCGGTGGCGGGGTCGACGTCGGCGGTGGCCGTGACGTTCGACCACCCGCGGATGGCGACGTAGGCGTCCATGTTCTCGTACAGCGCCAGGTGGTGCTCGGGGAGCCCGAACTCGCCGTCGTGGTTGCGGAGGTACGCCCGCTTGAACCGCTTGCCGGTGCGGTCGGTGATGACGAGCGGTTTCGCACCCACGTCGGCGAGCTCCTCGTGGAGGGCGACGACGAGGTCCTCGCTCTCGGGGGCGGCGTCGACCACGACCTCGTCGCCGGGCTCGACGTCCAGCGAGTGGTGGACGACGATGCGGGCGTGCTCGCGGATGCGCGGGTCCATGTCGGCCGGCGTTCGGCGGCGCCGGGAATACGGCTTTCGGAGTCCGGCGGGCGGCTCAGCCGAGCCTGACGGGGTCGTCGGAGCGAGCGAACGACACCGTGACGCCGTCGCCCACGGCGAGGTCGTGGTCGCGGCCCACCAGCGTCGCGACGGGGCCCGCGCGACTCGCCGCCAGCGACAGGCCCGTCACCGGCTCGCCGTCGACGAGCACCGCGACGTCGCCCCAGTCCACGCGGCGGCCCTCGCGGTCGCCGACGGGGGTGCCCAGCAGCGACACCGTCCCCGACGCGGCCGCGCCGTCGAGGGCGCCCGACCCGACGACCCGGCCCCCCGCGTAGTGGACCAGCCCGCCGTCCAGCGGCAGGCCCGCTTCGGACCCGACCGCGGCGTACCCTCGTCCGTCGCGTGCCGGGGCGCCGAGGACGGCGTACGTGTCGCCCACGGCGACCACCTCGGCGGTGCCGTCCCACGAGAGCGGCGCGACGGGGACGCCCACGCCGACGGCCAGCGAGCCCCGCGCCCGCCGGAGGTCGCCGTCCGGCTCGCGGACCCCCAGGTGGAGGTGGTCGGCGACCCAGGGGGCGAAGTACCCCGACCGGACGGTCCGGCCCAGCGGTTCGCCGACGGCGACCACGTCGCCGGGCGCGACGGTCGGTTCGACGTGCAGTACCCGCGCGACGGTCCCCGGCGGTGCGCCGGCGGTCGCCTCGCCGGTGGTCGCGACGAGCACGAGGTGGTCCCGGTCGGCGGCGTACGGGCGGGACGGGCACCGCACCGTGTGGGTCGCCACCACCTCGCCGGCGACCGGGGAGGGCGCGACCGCGCGGCGGCGCTCGCCGGGGTAGAGGTCGACGGCCCGGCCGTCGCCGTGGGCGGGGTACGGCGAGTTGGCCAGCGAGAACCGGGGGAACGGGGCGAGGGCCTCGCGCGACAGCGTCACGGCCATCGGTCCGGGTTGGGAGCGGCGCCCTTTAGCCCCGTCGCGTCGAACGACGTGCATGCGGCTCCTGCGCGGTGCCGGCGCCGACCCGGCCGGCGACCGGGCGGTCACGGCGGCGGTGGCCGACGACGTCACCGCCACCGGCGAGCCCGCGGTCCGGGTGTGGTCGCCGCCCCGGCAGGTCGCCTTCGGCCGGCGGGACGCCGCCGCCCCGGGGTACGACCGCGCCCGCGAGCGGGCCCGCGACCGGGGCTTCCCGCCGGTCGAGCGCGCGGCCGGCGGCCGGGCGGTGGCCTACACCGGCGAGACGGTGGCGTTCGCCCGCCTCGTCCCGGTCGAGGGCGGGCGTGTCGGCATCGGCGAGCGCTACGAGACGACGACGGCGACCCTCGCGGCGGCCCTCGACGAACTGGGCGTCGACGCCCGGCGGGGCGAGCCCGCGGGCGCGTTCTGCCCGGGGACTCACTCGCTGTCGGCCGCCGGCGGGAAGGTCGCCGGCCTCGCCCAGCGGGTGACGGGCAGCGTCGCGCTGGTCGGCGGCTGCGTCGTCGTGGCCGGCCACGAGGCCGTCGCCAGCGTGCTCGGACCGGTGTACGACGCGCTGGACCTGGCGCTTGCGCCCGACGCGGTCGGCAGCGTCGCCCGGGCGGGCGGTCCCGGCGACGCGGCGGCGGTGCCGGCCGCCGTCGCGGACGCGCTCGCCGGCGACGCCGACCGCGTCGAGACCGTCGACGGTGCCGACGGCGTCTGAGCAGCCTCGGACCGAAGGAGGTACCTGCGTGGGCCGCCTCTACCCCGGTGATGGGAGCTCCGGCAACCGAGCACCTGGACGTCGCCGCCATCCGCGAGGACTTCCCCGTCCTCGACCGGGAGGTCGAGGGCCAGCCGCTGGCCTACCTCGACAACGCGGCGACCTCCCAGACGCCCGAGCCGGTCGTCGAGACCATCGCCGACTACTACCGGCGGTACAACGCCAACGTCCACCGCGGGCTCCACCAGCTCTCCCAGGAGGCGTCGGTCGCCTACGAGGAGGCCCACGACCGGGTCGCCGCGTTCGTCGGCGCCGACGGCCGCGAGGAGGTCGTGTTCACGAAGAACACCACCGAGGCGCTGAACACGGTGGCCTACGCCTGGGGGTTCGAGCACCTCGGCCCCGGCGACGAGGTCGTGCTCACCGAGATGGAGCACCACGCCGCGCTGGTGACCTGGCAGCAGATCTGCCGGCGGACCGGCGCGACCTGCAGGTTCGCCCCGGTCACCGACGACGGGTACCTGGACGTGGAGGCCACCCGGGAGCTGATCACCGACGACACCGAGCTGGTGAGCGTCGCCCACGTCTCGAACACCCTCGGGACGGTCAACCCGGTCGCCGAACTGGCCGACGTCGCCCACGACCACGGCGCGCTGTACTTCGTCGACGGCGCCCAGTCGGCGCCGCACATGCCGGTCGACGTCGAGGCCATCGACTGTGACTTCTTCGCGTTCTCGGGCCACAAGATGTGTGGGCCGACCGGCATCGGCGTGCTCTACGGCAAGGAGCACCTGCTGGAGGCGATGCAGCCGTTCAACTACGGCGGCATGATGATCGAGCGGGTCAGCTTCGAGGACTCGACCTGGCACGACCTGCCCTGGAAGTTCGAGGCCGGCACGCCCGTCATCGCCCAGGGCATCGCGCTGGCGGCGGCCATCGACTACCTCGAGGACGTCGGCGTCGAGCACGTCCGGCGCCACGGCGAGGACCTGGCCGCGTACGCCCACGACCGGCTCTCCGACCACGACGACGTGGAGATCTACGGCCCGCCGGGCGACGACCGGGCCGCCCTCGTGTCGTTCAACCTGGAGGGCGTCCACGCCCACGACCTCTCGTCGATCCTGAACGACCACGGCGTCGCCATCCGTGCCGGCGACCACTGCACCCAGCCGCTCCACGAGGTGCTCGGCGCGACGGCGTCGGCCCGGGCGTCGTTCTACCTCTACAACACCCGCGAGGAGGTCGACCGGCTGGTCGAGGCGGTCGACGACGCCCGCCAGCTGTTCGCCTGACTCACGCCCGCCACTTCTCGTAGAGCCGCCCCGCGACCATCACGGCGACCAGCCCCAGCGCCGCGGCGAGGAAGACCGCCTCGGCGACCAGGGCGGCCACGGCCCCGACCGCCGCCACGGCGACGAACGCCGCCTGGCCCCGGCGAGCGTCCCGGTCGCGCTCCCGGCGGATGGCCATCCAGGCGGCCAGCCCGACGACGCCGGCCGCCAGCCCGAGCGCGGCGACGTACGCCGGGTCGCCGTCGCCGACCGCCAGCACCGCGACCGCGAACCCCGCGATGGAGCCGACGGCGGTCACCGGGGCGTCCTGGTCGGCGTCGCCCGCGTCGTCGGTCGACGCCTCCGGTTGCTCGGCGACGTCGTCGCTGCCGTCGTCGCCGCTGGCGCTGCGGTCGCCGTCGCCGCTGGCGTTCCCGGCGGCGCCCTCCACCTCGTCCCCGTCGGCGTCCTCGGCCATGCGTGTCCACTCTCGGGCGGTGTATGTTCGGCCTTGCGGTCCCCACCCCGGAACCCTTATCCCCGGGACTGGCCAACCCGAAACCACCATGAGTGGCCGCGACATGTACCGCCAACAGATCCTCGACCACTACAAGAACCCCCGGAACTACGGGGAGCTCGAGGACGCGACCTTCGAGCACGTCGGGGAGAACCCGATGTGCGGCGACACCATCAAGGTCTTCGTCGTGCTCGACGACGCCGAGGAGACCGTCGAGCGGGTGTCGTTCGTCGGGGACGGCTGCGCCATCTCCCAGGCGGCGGCGTCGATGCTGTCGGAGGAGCTCCAGGGCATGACGCTCGAGGCGGTCCAGGCGCTGGACCGCGACGACGTCATCGACCTCCTGGGGGTCGACATCTCGCCGATGCGGGTCAAGTGCGCCGTGCTGGCCGAGAAGGTCGCCCAGGACGGCATCGACATCTACCGCGGGGAACTGGAGCTCGACGAGACCACGACCGAGTGACTCGGGACTTAGCGGTCGGTGGTTCCAGCGGTCGACGCGCCGACCCGGGACCGAACCACCCCCGCGAACACGCCCTGCCTCTGCGCCCAGGTATTAAGGACCGGAAGCCGTAGCGCCGGCCGAATGGTCGACGCCGCGACGCTGGGCACCTTCGCGGTCGCCGGGCTGGCGAGCCTGTTCATGGCGTGGGCCATCGGCGCCGGCTCGTCGGGCTCGA
>CAYWNQ010000151.1:0-5221 GCA_964459695.1 uncultured Halobacteriales archaeon
CGACCGAAGGGAGGCCGAAGCGCGCAGCGAGTCGCGGACGGTCGAGCGGGCGGGGACTTTCCGGCAGAGCAATTCCACCACGTTCGACGGGTCCGCAGCAAGGGTTAAGTGATGCTGTTCGGTACCGGATGGCATGGAGTTCTCGGACGACCTGCAGTTCAGCCACCGCGACCGCAAGGACATCTACGAGTACGTCGAGCGGTACGGTCGGGTCGGCTACGACGAGGCGCGGACGGCCCTCCAGATGGCGCCGGAGGCGTTCGGCCACCACGTCGCCGTCCTCGAGCGCGACGGGGTGCTGGAGCGCGACGCCGACGGGGACACCATCTCGGTCGCGTTCGAGACCGGCGAGGAGCAGCGCCACGCCGACGAGGGCGTCGAGTACGTCATCCGACAGGCCCGCCAGGAGGACCTGACCGGCCTCGTCGGGGTGATGCGGGAGGCCCTCGAGGAGGACGCCTACATCGAGGGCGAGACGGTGGCGGACATGGTCGACCACGAGAACGTCCTGCTGCGCCACAACGAGGTGAGCTCGCGGGTGTTCTTCGTGGCCACCGTCGGCGGCGAGGTGGTCGGCTGGGTCCACCTGGAGCACCCCGAGCTGGACAAGCTGGCCCACACCGCGAAGCTGACCGTCGGCGTGCTCGCGGAGTACCGCGGCCACGGCATCGGGAGCCGGCTCATCGAGCGTGGGCTGGACTGGGCGCGCGACCAGGGGTTCGAGAAGGTGTACAACTCCGTCCCGGCGACGAACGAGGCCGCCATCGAGTTCCTCGAGACCCACGGCATGGAGGTCGAGGCGGTCCGGGCCGACCACTACAAGATCGCCGGCGACCACGTCGACGAGGTCATGCTCGCCATCGACTGTTAGGGCCAGCCGTCGGCGTCGTCGAGGGGGTCGGCGACGACCCCGTCGGGCCGGCCCAGCACGCGGGCGTGGGCGGCACACACCACCCGGTTGTCGGCCCACGGGATGTGCAGCCGGACGGTGGCCGGCTCGTCGCAGTCGTCCTCCGTGCACTCCATCGACGGTCGACCGCCGCTACGGGCCGCCGCTACAAGAACACGACGACCACGAACGCGACGAACGCCAGCGCCGTGAGCAGCGCCTGGACGAGCGCCGAGCCGAGCACGCCGACGGCGGTGTAGGCCGCGGTCCGGAGGCCCCGCTCGACGTCACCGTGGCGGCGGTACTCGACGGCGAACACGGTCGCGGCGACGCCGAGCACCACGCCCAGCGGCCCGAGGACGAACAGCAGGGCGAACCCGACGGCGCCGGCCACCGCCATCGTGGTCCAGGACGCGCCGCCGGCCCGGCCCGCGACTGCGCCTGCCAGGACGTCGGCCAGGACCGCGAGCACGCCCAGCGCCGCCACGCCGAGCAGCCCCAGCGCCGCGCCGCCGGGACCAGCACCCCACCAGTAGACCGCCACGCCGGCGAGGGTGAGGAGGCCACCGGGCACGCCGGGGACGACGCTCGCCACGACCGCACCGGCGACCAGCAGCGTCGCGACGGCGACCGCGGGGTCGACGCCGGCGACCTCGCCCGACAGCAGCCCGAGGGGAACGGCGACGGCGGTCATCGGTAGCGATCGGCCTCCTCGCGGGCCGCCTCGGTGCCGTAGGTCGCCACCAGCGGCTCCAGCGTCTCGCCGTAGGCCAGCGTGGCGGCCCGGCGGGAGGGGTAGCCGAGCGCGTCGGCCACCTCGGCCCACCCGCGGGCCTGGAGCTTCGCGACGAGCAGCCGCTCGGCGTCGGCGTCCAGGTCGACCCGCCGCTCGACGAGGTGGCGCAAGGCCAGCCGGCGGAACGGGCGCGGGGCAACGTCCGAGAGCCCGGGCCCGGCGGCCGCGGCGGCGACGACGCGCCACTCGCGGTCGGTGAGGTCAAGCGGGACGGTGCCGTCGGCGGCCCGCAGCGCCGCCCGGACGACGTCGACGTCGGCGTCGGCCAGCGGGTCGGCCAGCACCGACCCGATGCGCCGGACGAAGAAGTCGGCGGTCCGGTCGTACAGCGCCTCGCCGTCGGGCGACAGCGGGTCGACCAGCAGCACCGAGTGCTCGCCGGAGCGCTCGTTGCGAGACAGCGAGACGTGGACTGTCCGGAACCCGTTGGCCCGCCAGAAGTCCACCAGCCCGGGGGTCGCGCCGAACCCGACGCCCAGGTAGTCGACGCCCTCTCCCCGCGCCTCCTCGCGGACGCGGTCGAGCAGGTGCGAGCCCAGCCCGCGCGACCGGACCGCCGGGTGCGTGGCGATGCGCATCACGCGCCAGCCGGTCGGGACGCCGGCGGCCTCGTCGCGGAGCTGGGAGGTCAGCACGTCCGGCAGCATGTTGCCGCCCACGCGGCTGCCCTCGTACATCGACCGCCGCGTCCCGGCGTCGAGGCCGCCCTCCCGGGCGAGCAGCGCCACGCTGGCGACGTGGCCGTCGTGCTCCAGCGTCCGGACGGCGACGTTGGGCGCGTCCAGCAGCCGGGCGAGGTCGTCGGGCTCGGTGCGGTAGTGGGCCAGCACCAGCAGGCCGAACGCCTCCCGGAGGCGGTGCTCGTCGGCGACCAGGTCCGCTCCCGTCGGCGCTCCGTAGGCGACGGTCGAGGGCCGGGCGCCGGCAACGACCTCGGCGACCGGCGGGCGGGCGTCGAGCAGCAGTGCCCGGAACGCCCAGGTTTCGACCGGGTCGCCGGCGGCGTACCGGATGGGGTCGGCGAGCGCGACGTCGGTCACCTGTCGACCGGCCGCCTCGAGGCGGTCCCGGAACCGCACCGTGAACCCCCGCCCGGCGCCCTCGTAGCCGTGGACCGTCGTGGCGTAGGCGACCGGGAGCCCGGTGGCGAGGGTCTCTGCCAGCCGGTCGACCGGCAGCGCCGCGGCCTCGTCGACCACCAGGACGTCGCCACCGGCGTCGGCGGCCGCCGGGGCGTCGACGTACCGGACGCGGCCCGCGCTCGCCCGGACCTCCCGTTCGCCGGTGCCCGCGAGGTCGCCGAGGCTCCCCAGCAGCTCCTCGGCCCGCGCGAACACCTCGCCAGCGGCCGGGTAGCCGGGACCGGTGACGACGACGTCCCGACCCGTCGCGGCGAGCGCCCCCGCCGCGAGCCCGCAGGCCGAGGACTTTCCCCGGCCGCGGTCTGCCTCGAGGACGACCACGCCGTCGTCGGCGAGTGCCTCGCAGGCCCGGACTGCGGCGGCCTGGTCGGCGGTCAGGCAGGCCTCGTAGGCCGCCGCGGGGAACGCCGCGTCGGCCGGAACCGTCGGCGCCCCGGGGTCGCCCCGTGGTGGTGGCTCGGTGCGGCCATCCGTCAGGACGGTCCCGTCGTCGGCGTCGACCACCGAGACGCCCCGGTGTGCGCGCAGCGTCCGGACGAACCGCCGCCGGAACTGGCCGGTGACGTCGCCCACGTCGAACGGCGGGACGGCCAGCCCCTCGTCGAAGCCGTCGCGACGCTCGGGCCACTCGTCCAGCGGCGGGGCGGCCAGTACGTACAGCCCGCCGCCGTCGACCGCGCCGACGCTGCGGCCCACCGCGTTGGGCACCAGGGCGTCGTGGGCGTCGTAGACGACGGCGTCGCGGGTGGTGCCAAGCAGCTCGGCGGACCGCTCGACCGCGAGCCCCTCGCCGGGGACCTCCCTGTCTGCGTCTCCCGGGCCGAGGACGGTCGTCGCCGCCGGGTCGAGGTCGGTCGCCTCGAGTGCCTCGCCGGCCAGCGCCCGCGTGGCCGCCGGCGCGCCGGCCAGCACCAGCAGCCGTCGCTCGTCGGCCCGGCGGGCCTCGGCGACGAGCTGGCGGGCGTGCTCCATGGGCGTGTGGTCGGCGCCGCGCGGCAAGGATGCATCGCTCCCGACCGGCGGTGGTCGGACATCGCCTCGGGGATTTCCGGCGGAATCCAGGAGCCAACTGCGAGCAGCGGTCTGTGGTGGCGGTTGCGTTCCAGCGGAGTCCTCTCGGTCGAGCGTCGGCGGACACACCGGCGCCACGCTGACCTTCCAGACGTATTCACCCGACCCCGTGCGTGGACGTGACAGGGCGCGGGCGTTCGAAAGCCCTTTTATGGGCCGACGGTGTACGCCGGGGTACAGCCCGTGCGGGGCTGTGAGGCTCCCAGCCATCTCAGGACTCCGCGGACGGCGGGGGAGCGCGAGCCCGCGCACGGGAGGTGAACCCATCATGTCAGTCTACGTCGACTACGACGTGCCCGCCGACCTCGAGGACGACGCCCTCGAGGCCCTGGAAGTGGCACGCGACACGGGAACAGTGAAGAAAGGAACCAACGAGACGACCAAGGCGGTCGAGCGCGGCAACGCCGAACTGGCGTTCGTCGCCGAGGACGTCTCGCCGGAGGAGGTCGTGATGCACCTGCCGGAGCTGGCCGACGAGAAGGGCGTCCCCTACGTGTTCGTCGCGGCCCAGGACGACGTGGGTCGCGCCGCCGGCCTGGAGGTCGGCAGCGCCGCGGCGGCCATCGTCGACGCCGGCGAGGCGGCCGACCAGGTCGAGGACATCGCCTCCAAGGTCGAGGAGCTCCGATAACCCATGAGCGCGGAAGACGGCGAAGAGGACGGCTCCACGCCCGCCGAAGTGATCGAGATCGTCGGCAAGACCGGGATGCACGGCGAGGCGATGCAGGTCAAGTGCCGCATCCAGGAGGGGTCGAACACCGGGCGCATCATCACCCGGAACGTCCTCGGGCCGGTCCGCGTCGGGGACGTCCTCCAGCTGCGCGAGACCGCCCGCGAGGCCGACGCCATCGGAGGGCAATAGATGCCGCGAACGCGCTCGTGTGACTACTGCGGCGACGACATCGAGCCCGGCACGGGCACGATGTTCGTGCAGGTGGACGGCACGACGACCCACTTCTGCTCGGCCAAGTGCGAGAAGAACGCCGACCTCGGGCGGGAGGCCCGGGACCTCGAGTGGACCGAGGCCGGCCGGGAAGCCGGGGGCGAGACGGTCGAACGGGCCGAGCCGGCGTCGGCCGCAGACGCCGGCGCCGAGGCCGACGCGGAGGCAGACAGCGAGGTCGACGCGGCCGCCGAGGGCGAGGCCGACGGGTCCGAACCAGCCGAAGCGGAGGCCGAGACCGGCGCGGCCGGGGCGACTCCGGACCTCGAGGAGGCCGAGGCCGCCGACGCGACGGCGGCTGCCGACGAGGCCCAGCCCGACACGGAGGACGAGCAGGCCGAGGCCGACGTCGACGAGGACGAGCCGGCCCAGGACGATGA
>CAYWNQ010000152.1:0-5194 GCA_964459695.1 uncultured Halobacteriales archaeon
GCGAACGGAGTGAGCGGCGAGGTAGTTTTTCCCCAAGTTTTTGCGACCGAGTGGTCCCCGCAGCGAGCCGAAGGCTCGCGAGGAGACCCGAGGGAGTAAAAAGTGGCAGTGCGTCGGCCGGGATTTGAACCCGGGTTGTGACCATGGCAAGGTCACGTGATACCACTACACTACCGACGCCCGTGCGCATTCCGAGAGTGCATGCTCCGGGATAAAAGCGTGTCGGAACCCGGTTACTGGCCAACGAGCCGTATCGCCCTCGGGCGATTCCGTCGGGCCGATCGGACTGCCCGGCGAGCCGGCGTCTCGGTCCGGAGCCCGGGCGGTCGACTGGACAACACCGGCGCGGTACCGACTCGTCCCGCTCCGCCGTGTCGGGGGCCGAGCGACCGCTCGTCGGGGCGACGCCTCCCGGCTCGCAGGCCCGCTGGGCGCCGCCGGAGCGCGTCCGAAACGCTATCCTTTTAAGTTCGGGTCGGGAACGGAGCGCTACAGTCTAGTGGAACGGCGTGGAAGCGTCACGGCATGACACGCAGCGTGCTCGTGCCGTCGTCGCTCACCCGGGAAGCCGAGGACGGGCGCGAGGCGACTCGCAAACTCGGCTACGTGGCCCGCGCGGCCGCGGTCTTCCGGGTCGACCGACTCGTCGTCTTCCCCGACCCCGGGGGAGCCGACGACCGCGACGGCGGGTTCGTCGAAACCGTGCTGCGGTACGCCGCCACGCCCCCCTACCTCCGAAAGGAGGCGTGGGGGCGGCGGGACGAACTGGAGCACGTCGGCGTGCTGCCGCCGCTCCGCGTCGCTTCACGGACCGGCTCCGGATCGGACGGTTCGGGGTCGTTAAGACAGGGAATCGTGACCGAGGTCGGACCTGACGAGCGCGTGCGGGTCAATTGCGGACTGCAACACCCGGTCTCCCTCCCCGTGCCCGACGGTACGGGCGTCGAGGAGGGCGAGCGCGTCACGGTCAGGGTCTCTTCGCGACGGCCGGTCCGCGCCAAGCTGGTCGACGAGCCCCCACCGGGCTTCGTCGTCCACCGGGCGGACCTCCAGGCGGCGCTCGCACGGGACGACGCCGGCGTTCGTATCGCCGCGTCGCGACACGGCGAGCAGCTCACGGTGGCACGACTCGGCGACATCGTCGCCGACGTGGCCGCCGACGGGTACACGGTCGCCTTCGGCGCGCCCCAGCGGGGGCTGGCCGAGATGACCGACGCCGGGCCGGGCGAGGAGACGGGCGACGACGACATGGCGTTCGACCTCTGGCTGAATACGGTTCCAGACCAGGGCAGCGAGGTCGTGCGGACCGAGGAGGCGATGGTCGCCACCCTCGCTGCGCTGAACCTCGAATGAGGTGACACATGCCAGAACCAAGCAGACCACGAAAGGGCTCGATGGGCTTCAGCCCGCGCAAGCGTGCGGCCAGCCAGGTGCCGCGGTTCAACACCTGGCCCGAGGCCGACGGCCAGCCGTCGCTCCAGGGGTTCGCCGGCTACAAGGCCGGCATGTCCCACGTCGTCATGATCGACGACGAACCCGACTCCCCGCGCGAGGGGATGGAGCAGACGGTGCCGGTGACCGTCGTCGAGACGCCGCCGATGCGCGTGGTGGCCGTTCGGGTCTACGAGGACACGGCGTACGGCAAGCGACCGCTGACCGAGACCTGGACCGACGACGTCCACGAGGACCTCGGTCGGTCCCTGTCGGTTCCGGAGGACAGCACGGACGAGGCGGCCCTGGGCGAGCACGCCGACGAGGGTCGCGTGGACGAGGTGCGGGTCATCACCCACACCGTCCCCGGCGACCTGCCCTCCGTCCCGAAACGCGCCCCCGACGTGATGGAGACGCGCGTCGGCGGCGGCAGCGTCGACGACCGGCTCGACCACGCCCTGGAGCTGCTCGGCGAGGGCGAGCACCGGGCGACCGACACGTTCCGGGCCGGCGAGTACCTCGACGTCGCCGGCGTCACGAAGGGCGAGGGCACCCAGGGTCCCGTCAAGCGCTGGGGCGTCCAGAAGCGAAAGGGCAAGCACGCCCGCCAGGGCTGGCGGCGCCGCATCGGCAACCTGGGCCCGTGGAACCCCTCGCGGGTCCGCTCGACGGTGCCCCAGCAGGGCCAGACCGGCTACCACCAGCGCACGGAGCTCAACAAGCGCCTGCTCGACCTCGGCGACGACGACGTCACCCCCGAGGGTGGCTTCGTCAACTACGGCGAGGTCGCGGGCGCCTACGCGCTGGTGAAGGGCTCGGTCCCCGGTCCCGAGGAGCGCCTCGTCCGGTTCCGGCCGGCGGTCCGCCCGAAGGACCAGCCCCGCCTGGACCCCGAGCTGCGCTACGTCTCCACGACGTCCAACCAGGGATAGACCATGCAGGTGAACGTACTCGACCTGGACGGCGAGCCCGCGGGGGAGACCGACCTCCCCGGCGTCTTCGAGTCGGCCCACCGGCCGGACCTCGTGCGACGCGCGGTGCACGCCGCCCAGGCCAACCGACGACAGGACTACGGTACCGACGAGCACGCGGGACTCCGCACGCCGGCGGAGTCGTTCGGCTCCGGTCGCGGCATGGCCCACGTCCCCCGCGAGGGTGGCCAGGGCCGGCGGGTCCCCCAGACGGTGGGCGGGCGCAAGGCCCACCCGCCGAAGGCCGAGACCGACCGCGGACGCGAGATCAACGACCGGGAGCGCCGGAAGGCGGTCCGGGCGGCCATCTCCGCCACGACCGACGCCGAGGTCGTCGCCGGACGCGGCCACGCGTTCGACGACGACGTCGACCTGCCGGTCGTCGTCGACGACGAGTTCGAGGACCTCGTGAAGACCCGCGAGGTCGTCGCGTTCCTGGGGGCCGCCGGTCTCCACGCCGACGTCGAGCGGGCCGACGAGGGCCGCACGGTGCGGGCCGGCCAGGGGACGACCCGGGGCCGGAAGTACCAGGAGCCGACCTCGGTGCTGTTCGTGACGAGCGAGGAGCCCTCGACGGCCGCCCGCAACCTCGCGGGCGCCGACGTCGCCACGGCGGACCAGGTCAACGCCGAGGACCTCGCGCCGGGCGGCGAGCCCGGCCGGCTGACGGTCTGGACCGAGAGCGCGGCCGCGGAGGTGGCCGACCGATGACCGGCCTCATCCGCCACCCGCTGGTGACCGAGAAGGCGATGAACGACATGGACTTCCAGAACAAGCTCCAGTTCGTCGTCGACCCGGGCGCCTCCAAGGACGAGGTCGCCGAGGCCGTCGCCCGGCAGTTCGAGGTCGAGGTGACCGACGTGAACACGCAGGTGACCATGGACGGCGAGAAGAAGGCCGTCGTGACCCTCTCGGCGGACGACGACGCCCAGGAAATCGCCTCACGGATCGGGGTGTTCTGACCGTGGGACGACGCATCCAGGGCCAGCGGCGTGGTCGCGGCTCGCCGACGTTCCGGGCGCCCTCCCACCGCTACAAGGCCGACCTGTCCCACCGCCACGTCGAGGACGGCGACGTCGTCGCCGGCACCGTGGTCGACGTCGAGCACGACCCGGCGCGGTCGGCGCCCGTCGCCGCCGTCGAGTTCGAGGACGGAGACCGACGGCTGGTGCTGGCGCCGGAGGGCGTCGGCGTGGGCGACGAGCTCCAGGTCGGCGTCAGCGCCGAGATCGCGGTCGGCAACACGCTCCCGCTGGCGGAGATCCCGGAGGGCGTGGCCGTCTGCAACGTCGAGCGCCAGCCCGGCGACGGCGGCAAGTTCGCCCGGGCCTCCGGCGTCAACGCCCAGCTGCTGGCCCACGACCGGTCGGCGGCGGTCGTCCAGCTGCCCTCGGGCCAGGTCAAGCGGCTCTCGCCGGACTGTCGGGCCACCATCGGCACGGTGGCCGGCGGCGGCCGGACCGAG
Source organism: uncultured Halobacteriales archaeon (assembly GCA_964459695.1). GTDB lineage: Archaea > Halobacteriota > Halobacteria > Halobacteriales > Haloarculaceae > CAYWNQ01. Next base: position 3,868 of record CAYWNQ010000152.1, read on the forward strand.
AAGCCGTTCGTCAAGGCCGGCAACAAGCACCACAAGCTGCGGGCGCGCGGGACGAAGTACCCCACCGTCCGCGGGGTCGCGATGAACGCCGTCGACCACCCGTTCGGTGGCGGCGGCCGCCAGCACCCCGGCAAGCCCAAGAGCATCTCCCGCAACGCGCCCCCGGGCCGGAAGGTCGGCGACATCGCCTCCCGGCGCACCGGCCGGGGCGGGAACCGAGGTGGCGACACGTGAGTTCGGAGTACCAGATCGGCCGCGAGGGCGAGTTCACCTACCGCGGCCACACGCTCGAGGAGTTGCAGGAGATGGACGTCGACGAGGTCGCGGAACTGCTACCCGCCCGACAGCGGCGAACCATCAAGCGGGGTCTCACCACGGAGCAGGAGAAGCTCCTCGAGACCGCCCGCGAGGCCGACGCCGACGCGACGGCGGACGACCCGATCCGGACCCACCTCCGGGACATGCCGATCCTCCCGGACATGGTCGGGGTCACCTTCGCCGTCTACACCGGCCAGAGCTTCGAGCGCGTCGAGGTCGAGCCCGAGATGATCGGCCACTACCTCGGCGAGTTCCAGCTCACCCGGACGGACGTCGAACACGGCCAGGCGGGCATCGGCGCGACCCGCTCCTCGAAGTTCGTGCCCCTCAAGTGACCATGGGAATCAGCTACAGCGTCGACGCCGACCCGGACACGACGGCCAAAGCGATGCTCCGGGAGCGGCACATGTCCCACAAGCATAGCAAGGAGATCGCCCGCGAGCTCACGGGGATGACGGCGAGCGAGGCCGTTGCCTACCTCGAGGACGTGATCGCGGGCGAGCGGGCGGTCCCGTTCCGCCAGCACAACAGCGGCGTCGGCCACCGCAGCGACGTCGAGGGCTGGGACGCCGGCCGGTACCCGGAGAACGCCAGCGAGGCGTTCCTGGACCTGCTGGAGAACGCCGTCGCCAACGCCGAGCACCAGGGCTTCGACGGCGAGGCCATGGAGATCATGCACGTCGCCGCCCACAAGGTCGGCGAGTCCCAGGGCCAGAACCCGCGGGCCTTCGGCACCGCCGACCCGTGGAACACCCCCGAGGTCGACGTCGAACTGGTGCTCGAGGAGCCCGCGGGCGGCGAGGAGGTCGAGGACTGATGGCCGACGAGCAGCAGTTCATCGAGAACGGCCTCCAGCGCACCCGCATCGACGAGTTCTTCGCCGAGGAGCTGGGCCGGGCCGGCTACGGCGGCATGGAGCTGGCCCAGACACCGATGGGCACACAGATCGTCCTGAAGGCCGAGAAGCCCGGGATGGTCATCGGCAAGGGCGGCAAGAACATCCGGAAGC
>CAYWNQ010000153.1:0-5120 GCA_964459695.1 uncultured Halobacteriales archaeon
AGTGAGGAGCGCAGCGACCGCACCGAGTCCAGCGCCTCGGGGCTTTCCGGGCGGTTGCGGCGGTCCAGCACGAGCATGCTAGCCAGCACATCGGGGCGTTCCGGGCGGTGGCGGCGGTCGAGCACGGGCCTGCGGCGAGCGGTGGGTTTTATTCGCCCGAGGCCGGAGCTCCACGGACATGAGCGACGAGCGGGCGGTGGCCGAACTGCTGGCCGACCGCCCGGACCTCGAGGACGCCGTCGCCGCCGCGCTCGACACCGACGAGGCGGCGGCCGGCCCGTGGACCTTCGACGACGTGCCCGTCGACTCGGGCGCCTTCGGCGAGCTCGTGGCCGCCGGGGTCGTGGTCGAGGCCGGCGACGGCTACCGGCTGGCCGACCCCGAGGCCGCCCGGACGGCGTTGGCCGGGGAGGCCACCGATCCGGGGGACGCAGCCGACGACGCCGGGGACGCCCCGGTCGGGGGCGTGCCGTCGGTGGCGCGCCCGTCGGTGGACGCCCGGGCCGCCGGCGCCCTGGCCGCCGTGGTGGCGTTCGTGGTGGCGCTGCGGCTCACGAACTGGCCGGCGGTGTTCCGCGACGGCGCGGTGGTGCTGACCGGCAACGACCCGTACCACTACCGGGTCATCGTGGAGGACGCGGTGGCCGGGGGGCTCGGCGCGGCGCTGGGCCCCGCGATGGGCGAGCCGCTGTACGTCGCCACGATGTGGCTGGCGGCGACGGCCCTTGGGGGGGTGGCGAGCGTCGGCCACCTGCTCGCGCTGTACCCGGTGGTCTCGGCGGCGGTCACGGCGGTGCTGACCTACGGCCTGGGTGCGGTTCTGACGGGCGACCGCCGGGTGGCGGTGGCCGGCGCGGCGATGCTGGCCGCCATGCCGGCCCACGCCTTCCGGACGTCGGTGGGCTTCGCCGACCACCACGCGTTCGACTACCCGTGGCTGGTGCTCACCGCGCTCGCGCTGGCCGCGCTGTGGACCGACCGGTGGCGCCGGCCCGCGGCGGCGGCCCTGGCGGTCGGCGTCGCCGGCCAGGTGCTGGCGTGGTCGGCGGGGCCGCTGCTGGTGCTGCCGGTGGCCGGCGTCGTGCTGGTCGCCGTCGCCCAGGACGTGGCCGCCGACCGGTCGCCGGTCGCCGAGAACGGACCGCTGCTGGCCGGCCTCGCCGGCGCCGCGGTGCTGGCCGCCGGCGTCCACCTCGCGCTGGGCTGGCACGGGACGGTGGTGGGGTTCGCCCCGGCAGGGCTCGCCGGTGGGGCGGTCGGGGCGGTCGGCCTCGGCGAACTCTGGCGCCGTCGTGGCTACCCGGCCCGCTCGCTGGCCGGGGTCTTCGCCGGCGGGTCCGTCGCGGTGGCGCTCGTCGTCCGGCTGGTCCCGCCGGTGTGGGAGCGCGCCGGCGCCGGCTTCGGAGCCCTCACGACCGAGCGCCGCATCGCCGAAGCGGTGGGGCTGTTCACCGCCGAGTCGTTCGGCTTCCTCTTCCTGTTCGGGCTGGCGCTGTTCGTGGCGCTGGGGGTCCTGCCGCTGGCGGTGATGCGCACCGCCGAGGGCGACCGCCCGTGGGCGGTGGTGACCGTCTACACCGGCTGGTTCCTGGCCCTCTCGCTGTTGCAGGTGCGGTTCGCCGCCGAGCTGTCGCCGTTCGTGGCCGTCCTGACGGGCTACGCCTTCGTCTACCTCGCCGCCCGCATCGAGGTTGCCCGCCCGCCCACGGCGGGGGTGGGGCGGCTCCGGTGGCCGGGGACCCGCGCCGTCGGCGCGCTGGTCGTGCTGTTCGTGCTCGTCGCGGGGTTCGGGCTGGTCCAGGTGCCGATCAAGTCCGCCCAGGTCACCATCACCGGCGAGGAGTACCGGACGGCGGCGTTCGTCGACGAGCACGCCGACGAGCACGACCTGGCCTACCCCGAGGACTACGTGCTGAGCCGGTGGCCGAACAACCGGATGTACAACTACTTCGTCAACGGCCACGCCCGGTCGTACGGCTACGCGGTGGAGCACACCGACCCGTTCCTGCAGGCCGACGACCCCGGGCCGTGGTACGAGCGGTTCCGCGACAGGGTCGGCTACGTCGTGATCGAGCGCAGCGGCTTCGTCGAGAGCGACGGCAACTACGCGCTGCTGGCCGACCGCTTCGGCAGCCGGGGCGACGAGGGCGCGCCCGGGAGCGGCCACTTCCGGGCCATCCGGGCCGCCGCCGACGGGTTCCCGAAGGCGTACGCGGTCGTCCCCGGGGCGACCGTCGCGGGCAGCGCCGGCGCCAACGAGACGGTGACCCTGCGGACCGACGTCGCGGTTCCCGGCGCGGCGTTCACCTACGAGCGCCAGGTGGTCGCCGGGCCGGACGGCGCCTGGAACGCGACGGTGGCCTACCCCGGCAGCTACGACCTGACGGTCGGCGGCGAGGCGGCCGGCAGCGTCAGGGTCGCCGACGGGGCGGTCCGGACCGGCGGCGACGTCGCGGCCTGATCACCAGGTCAGGCCCTCGTAGGTGAGCCCCTCGCGGCGCTCGACGACGTGGCGCCCGTCGACGACGACCGGTTCGGCCATCGCGTCGAACTCGTCGTCCAGGTCGCCGAACTCCGGCCAGTCGGTGACGACCAGCGCCGCGTGGGCGCCCGCGAGGGCGGCCGCGGCGCTGTCGGCGTACGCCAGGTCGGGGAACCGCTTGGCCATGGCGTCGGCGGCGACGGGGTCGTAGGCGACCACGTCGGCCCCGCGCTCGCGCAGCCCCTCGACGACGGGGACGGCGCGGCTGTTGCGCACGTCGTCGGTGCCGGGCTTGAACGCCAGGCCGAGCACGGCGACCCGGCGGTCGGCGACGTCGACGTGGCGGTCCAGCAGCGCCAGCAGCCGCTCGGGCTGGCGGTCGTTGACCGCGACGACGGCCTCCAGCAGCGCCGGGTCGTAGCCGCTCGCCCTGGCGGCGGCGATGAGCGCGGCGACGTCCTTCGGGAAGCACGAGCCGCCCCAGCCCAGCCCCGACCGGAGGAACCGCTCGCCGATGCGGTCGTCCATCCCCAGCGCCTCGGCCACCTCGTAGGCGTCGACGCCGAACGCCTTGCAGCAGTTGCCGAGCTCGTTGACGAGCGAGACCTTCGACGCGAGGAAGGCGTTGTTGGCGTACTTGATCATCTCGGCCTCGCGCCGGCCGGTCTCGACGACGGGCGTGTCCCACTCGGCCACCAGCGGCTCGTAGACGGCGGCCAGCCGGTCGAGCGCGGCGCCGTCGCCGTCGGTGCCGAGCACGAGCTTGTCGGCCTCCATGAAGTCCCGGACGGCGCTGCCCTCGCGCTGGAACTCCGGGTTGACGGCGACCGAGAGGTCGCCGCCGTCGGTCCGGCCGGCGGCGTCCTCGAGGACAGGGACCAGCGTCTCGTCGGTGGTACCCGGCAGCACCGTGGACTTGACCACGACCAGGTGGTCGCCGCCGGCGCCGGCCAGCGCCTCGCCGACGTCGCGGGTGGCCGCCTCGACCGCCGTGGTGTCGATGCTGCCGTCGGGGTTCGACGGCGTCTGGACCGCCAGGAACGTGACCGGGGTGTCGGCGACGGCGGCGTGGTCGGTGGTCGCCCGGAGCGACGAGCCCACGTGGGCGTCGAGCAGCTCCTGCAGCCCCGGCTCGTGGACGTGAGCCTCCCCGTCGTTCAGCCGGTCGACGACGTCCTCGTCGACGTCGACCGCAGTCACGTCGTGGCCGAGGTCGGCCAGGCAGGCGGCGACGGTCGTCCCCACGTAGCCCGACCCGACGACGCTGACGTCCATGCGGGCCGGTTCGCGGGCCCGGGCCTTCAGGGGTTCGATGGGCCGTCTGAACCGGCCCGCCGGGATGGCCGTAAGTATGCGCCCGCTACCGTCGCGTCTGCGGGCCAACCTATTTGGGCGTGCCTCGGCTGTGTTGCACCGATGAAGGCAGTCGTCGTCGCCGCCGGCGAGGGCACCCGGCTCCGCCCGCTCACCGAGGACAAGCCCAAGGGGATGGTCGAGGTGGCGGGCGACCCCATCCTCACCCACTGCTTCGACGACCTCGTGGACCTCGGCGCCGCGGAGCTGGTGGTCGTGGTCGGCTACCGGAAGGAGGCCATCGTGCGCCACTACGGCGACACGTATCGGGGCGTCCCCATCACCTACACCCACCAGCGCGAGCCGCTGGGCATCGCCCACGCGCTGCTGACCGCCGAGGAGCACGTCGACGAGGAGTTCATGGTGATGCTGGGCGACAACGTCTTCGAGGCCAACCTGGGCGACGTGGTCGACCGCCAGGGCGAGTCCCGGGCCGACGCGGCGTTCCTGGTCGAGGAGGTCCCGCCGTCGGAGGCCTCCCGCTACGGCGTCTGTGACACCAACGACTACGGCGAGATCGTCGAGGTCGTCGAGAAGCCCGAGGAGCCGCCCTCGATCCTGGTGATGACCGGCTTCTACACCTTCACGCCCGCCATCTTCCACGCCTGCCACCTGGTCCAGCCCTCCGACCGCGGCGAGTACGAGATCAGCGACGCCATCGACCTGCTCATCCAGTCGGGCCGGACCATCGACGCCATCCGGATGGACGGCTGGCGGGTCGACGTCGGCTACCCGGCGGACCGCGACCGCGCCGAGCGCCGGCTGACCGGCGAGGACGCCGACGCCGGCGAGGCCGCCGCCGAGTGACCGGTCAGTCCGTCTCGATGGCGAGCGCCCCGCCGCCCACCAGGCCGGCGACGACGCCGCCGGCGACCGTCGGCAGCCAGTAGGTCGCCGTCCGCGAGACCAGGACGCCGGCGGTGGCCACCGGCGGCCCGACCGGGGTCGTGGCCACCAGCAGCGCGACCAGCGCGGCCTCGACGCCGCCCAGCCCGCCCGGCAGCGGCGTGATGCCGGCGATGGCGGCGACCGGCACCGCCATGACCACCACCACGGGCCCGACCCACGGCCCGACGGCGGCCACCGCGAACCACAGCGCCGCCGCCTGCGCGAGCCAGCCGACCGTCGACAGCGACAGGGCGACGGCGAGCTGCTCGCGGTCCGTGGCGACCCGCTCGATGGCGCGCACGAACCCCGCGACGCGGCGCTCGACGGTCGCGACCGGGGGCCGCGACCACCGCGGCACCGGGCCGGCGAGCCGGCGGACCGCCGGCGCGAGCACGCC
>CAYWNQ010000154.1:0-5114 GCA_964459695.1 uncultured Halobacteriales archaeon
GTGGTGACGCCGAGGTAGGCGTGGTCGTACTCGCCGTTCTCGACCAGCGCAGGGACGATCCGGGTCAGCGTGGTCGGCGCGATGGCGAAGCCGATGTTCTCAGCGGAGCTGGCGGCGATGCCGGCAGTGGTGACGCCGACGACGGTGCCGTCACAGGTGACCAGCGGGCCGCCGCTGTTGCCCGAGCTGATCGGCGCGTCGGTCTGGACGACGTTGGGGATGGTGAACCCCCGGTCGGTCGCCAGCGACCGGTTGAGCCCGCTGACGATGCCGTGGGTGATGGTCTCGTCGTAGCCGAACGGGTTGCCCAGCGCCGCCACCCGCTGGCCCTGGACGGGCTCGGCGGCGGCCACGGGCAGCGCGTCGGCGTAGGCGGGCATGTCCGCCACCCGGATCACGGCGAGGTCGGAGTAGTCGTCGCGGGCGACGACGGTGCCGGCCCGGGACTGATCGCGGGCGAACTGCACGACAACCGACTCGGCGTCGCCGACGACGTGGGCGTTCGTGACGAGGTAGCCCGCGTCGTCGGGGCCGGTCCCGTAGACGAAGCCCGAGCCCAGGCCGCCGTCGGCCCGGACGGCGACGACGGAGTCGATGGTCCGGTCGTACAGCGAAACGTAGTCACACGCCGCCCCCGGGGCCACCTGCTGGGCCGGCGGCTCGGGGACGGTGACGTCGCCGGGCGCCCCCGCCTCCGAGCCGTCCGTGCCCGAGGGGGTGGCGTCGAACAGGCCGGCACAGCCCGAGAGCACGAGGACGGCGACCAGGGCGAGCGCGAGCGTTCGGCGCATCCGGGTCGAGTGACGGTCCTCACCGGGATGAACGTGTTGCTGGCTCGGCCCGGTGTGAGCCAGGCTTATGCCGCCAGCGATACCCGTCTGAGCGTGGACAGTACCACGTTCCGCGCCGTCCACCGGTACGGGGCCGTGCTGTCGGTCGCGGCGACCGCCGTCGCCGTCCTGGCGTTCGCCGTGAACGGCCAGGACAGCGTGCTCGGGCTGTTCCTCGGCTGGGCCGGGCCGCTCGGCGTCTTCTACTTCGGCGGGGCCACCCTCACGCAGACGACCGACCACCGCGTCGTGGGCGAGGAGCTGCTTCGCGGGGTCGCGTGGTACTTCGGGAGCCTCGTCGCGTGGTCGGTGATTCTCACGACGACGGACGCACTCGCCGCCTCGCCGGCCACCGTGTTCGGGCTGCCGGCCCTCACGGCGCTGGCCATCGTGGCGGTGATGGTGGCCACCCGCCACGTGACGGGTCGCGAGCTGACGGTCCGGTCTCCGGGCGGCCAGCTGCTCGTGACCGTCACCGGCGTCGTGGCCTTCGGCGTGCTGGCCCTCTACCTCGTGGCCGCCGACCACGCCGGCTGGTGGCTCGTCGGGCTGTACCTGGTGAGCGTGCCCGTGGGGGTGGCGCTCCGCCGGGTCGCCAGGCGGCGGTACCCGGGGGCGTTCGCCGGGGACTGACGGTCCCCCGCCGGCGAGTCCACCGGCACGATGGCCGGCACGCCGGCGGGCGGATGTCATCGGCGCGGCCTCACTCGGCGCCGTCGGCCGCCGCGTCGTACCGCCGGGCGCCGCGGACCATCCAGACGGCGACGGCGAGGACCGCGACCACGAACACGAGCCAGTACCACCCGGCGTCGGCGGTCGGCTCCCACAGCTCCAGGACGCCCACCCCCGCCGTCAGCACGGCGACGACCAGCGTCCACGCGCCGACGAAGTCCGACAGGCCCTCGGCGTCGTCGACCCGGTCGGGGTCGTAGCCGGCTATCAGGTGGCCCATTCCGGCGTACCGAATCAGCACGCCGAGCAGGCCGATGAACACCCCGGTCCCGAGGAGGACGATCGCGCGGTCGACCATGGGTTGCTCGGTCCGAATACGCCGGCGGCGGTGAAAATGCTGTCCGTTCGCGTGGGCGTCGTCGCGGGGCGACTCAGTCGCGCGTGTACGCCCGGTCGTACCGCGTGTACACCACGCCGACGGCGACGAGGACGGCGAGCGCGCCGACGGCGGCGCCGATCCACGCGCCGTACGGGACCGCGAGCGTGCGGAGGCCGCCCCCGACCGCTCCCGCCCCGAGCATCGTCGCGGCGATGACGGCGAACCCGAAGACGAACCGGGTGACGACGTTCCGCTCGACGGGGTTGGTTGCCATGGCTGTACCTGCTCGAGGTCGTGGCATAAGCCTTCCGCGACGCGGGAGGCCGACGAGTCGACGGAGCTTTTTCGTCCCGCCGCCGTACGTCGCCCGTGGGCCGGCGGGACCGCGCCGGAACTGGCCGCTCGGGCCGCCACGGCCGGGCGGCCCCGGACACGGCGACGAACACGCGCCCCCACGACCAGCCACCATGAGCGAACGGTCACGACTCGCCCTCGTCGTCTGGAGCGTCCTGGTCGCCCAGGTGCTGCTGTACCCCGGGCTCGACGAGACGGTGACGGCGCTGGGCGGCGGCGAGGGCATCCTCCCGGCGACCTGGTTCCTGGTCGCGGAGTTCGGTGCGTTCGTGGTCTTCGCCGTCGCGTGGGGCGTCGCCAGCGACGCGCTCGGGGTGCGCACGCCGCTGGTCGTGCTGGGTGCCCTGGGTGGCGCCGGGAGCTACCTGGCGGTCGCGGCCGCCCCCGCCGTCGGGCTCGGCTACGGGGTCGTGCTGGCGGTGCGGGCCGTCGGCGGCGCGTTCACCATCGGCGCGTTCTCGCTGTCGATCACGATGCTGATGGACCTCTCGGGGGGCCACGGCCGGAACATGGGCGCCGCCGGCACGGCCATCGGCCTCGGGGCGGCACTGGGCGCGGTGGTCGGCGGCCAGCTCACGGCACTCGACCCGCTCGCGCCGCTGTACGGCGGCGCCGTGCTGCTGGGTGGGGCCGCCGCGCTGGCGGCGACGGTCCCCGACCGGGGCGCCGGCGGCGGGCTGCCAGTCGGCACGGTGCTCGAGCGCGTCCGCACCCACCCACGGCTGCTCGTCCCGTTTGCCTTCGGCTACGTCGACCGGATGACCGCCGGGTTCTTCGCGCTGACCGGCGTCGCCTACTTCCGGGACGCGTTCGGCATCGACGCCGCGACGGCGGGGCTCACGCTGGCGCTGTTCTTCGTGCCGTTCGCGGTGCTGCAGTACCCCGTCGGGTCGCTGTCGGACCGCGTCGGCCGGTTCCTGCCGGTCGTCGCCGGCTCGGTGCTGTACGGCGTGACCATCGTCGCCGTCGCGCTCGCGCCCGGCTTCTGGCTCGCCGCCGGACTGATGGTGCTGGTCGGCGTCTGCGGGGCGCTGGTCTCGCCGACGACGATGGCGCTGGTCACCGACGTCGTGCCGGCGACCGAGCGCGGCGCGGCGATGGGCGGGTTCAACGTGTTCGGGAGCCTCGGCATGCTGAGCGGCTTCCTCGTCGGCGGCCTCGTCACGGAGCTGTACGGCTACCTCCCGGCGTTTCTCGCCGCCGGCGGGCTCGAGGTCGCCATCGCGGTCGTGGCCGCGCGGTCGGTCCGGTCCATCACGGCGCCCGGGGCGCGTCGCCGGGCGTGGTCGAGGACTGAGTCCGGCGCCGGCGGCGTCCACCACGTTCGGTCGCCGGCCGGGCCCCGACGCGACCCGTCCGCCTGCCCGCCCGCTACCCGACCACCAGCGCCTCCCGCTCGAAGGCCTCGCCGGTCCACCGCCAGCTGCCGAGCGCTGGCTCGCCGGACAGGGAGACGACGACGTACGACCGGTCGGGCCAGGTCGCCCGGTCGGCGTCGGCCGCGCTCGGCGCGGGCGGCCCCTCGGGGTGGGAGTGGTAGAAGCCGACGACCTCGCGGCCGGCGTCCTCGATGGCAGTCATGATGGCGTACTGCTCGGCGGCGTCGATGGCGTACCGGACGCGGGGCCGGTCGGCGGCGTTGTCGGCGCGGTGGACGGTCTCGACGACCGCGTCGCCGGCGGGGTCGTCGCCGTCGAACCGTCCGCCGAGGACGCCCACGACCTCCGCGGGGGCGCCCTCGCGGGCGTGGGCGAGGAGCTCCTCGCGGAGCGCTGCCGGCAGCCGCAGGCTCATGGGGCGGCCAGGTCGACCGGCCGGACGGCGTCGGCGGGCGGCCGGTCGACGGCGTCGGGGTGACAGCACCACGCGAGGTGGTCGAGGGTGTCCACCAGCCGCGGCCCCGGCCGGTTGACGTACCGGTCGCCGTCCATGGCGTAGACCCGCCCGGCGCGGACCGCGGCCAGGTCGGCGAAGCCGGGCCGGTCGGCCAGGTCGCGGACGGCGTCGGCGGTCCCGGCCAGGTCGACGCCGCAGGGTGCGACGGCCAGCACCTCGGGGTCGTAGTCGCGAATCTCGGACCACGGTCGGGGCCGCGACCGGGCCCCCGTCGCGGCCAGCCCGTAGCTGCCGCCGGCCCGCTCGACCAGCCCGGGCACCCAGTGGCCGGCGACCATGACGGGGTCGGCCCAGTCCAGCACCGCGGTGCGGGGCCGGTCGCCGTCGGGCACGCGCTCGGCGACCCGGGCGACGCGCTCGCGGCAGTCGGCGACCAGGTCGGCGGCCCGCCCCTCGCGGTCCAGCGCGGCGCCGAGGGCCTCGACCTCGTCGAACACCTCGGCGAGGCTGTGGGCGTCGGTGGTCACCACCTCGCAGTCCAGCCCCGCGGCCTCGACCGCCGCCGCGGCCCGGCCCGCGTCGACGGCGCAGACGTCGCAGGTGCCCTGGGCGACCACGAGGTCCGGGTCGAGAGCGGCCAGGCGCTCGCGGTCGATCGCGAAGACGCCGCCGTCGTCCCGGGCGGCGGCGACCTGGTCGTTCACGGTCGCCATGTCGGCGTCGGGGTCGACGCGGGAGGCGGTGACCGGCGGGGCGTCCCGGGCGGCCTGCGGGTGGTCGCACTCGTGGGAGACGCCGACGGGGTCGACGCCGAGGGCGCAGACGATCTCCGTCGCCGCCGGGAGGAGCGTGACGACGCGCATGGCGGCCGTTGGGCGGCGGTGGTACGTAACGGTAGGGGGCTAGGGTGAGGCGTCTCGATTTCTGGCTCCAGTGGCCCCGGTTAGCAACTCGGCTGTACCGCATCGCCGACCGTCTCTTCTCGAACCGATCACACCGCCGGAAAGCCCCCGCCCGCTCGACGGCTAGCATTTCGCGTGACC
>CAYWNQ010000155.1:0-5087 GCA_964459695.1 uncultured Halobacteriales archaeon
TCTCCACGACGTCCCGGACGTCGCCGTGGAAGACGCCGCCGTGGCCGGCGTACATGTGCTCGACGCCCGCCGGGAGCCGGTCGAGCAGCGTCCGGATCGACTCGATCAGCCGCTCGCGGTCGTCGTCCGGGCGGTCGGTCTTCCCGAAGCTGCCGTAGTCGAACGCCCCGTCGTCGTGGACGACCACGTCCCCGCTGAACAGCGACGTCGCCGAGACGAGCGCCACGTGGTCGGTGCCGTGGCCGGGCGTGAACACCACCTCGAAGGACTCGTCGCCCAGGTCGACCGCGTCGCCGTCGGCGACGGCGTGGGTCCGGCAGGGGTGGTCGTCGTGGGCGTACACCGCCGGGTCGAAGGCCTCGCACACCTCCTCCAGCATCGCCACGTGGTCGGCGTCCTGGTGGGTGACGGCGACCGCATCGAGGTCGTCGACTTGGTGGCGGACCTCCTCGACGACGCCCGGCCAGGCGCCGGCGTCGACCAGCGCCGGCCGGTCGCCGTCGAGCAGGTAGGCGTTGCAGGTGAACGTCTCCGCGGGCGCGGTCACGTGGTGGACTGCCATGGACCCGGTTCCGGCGCGAGCGGTTTAACGGCGGCGCCCGGCGGGACGGTCGCGCGGGGCGTTCCGGGCGGGACCCGTGACCGCTACCACCGTCGCTGGACGGTGCAGACCACACGATTCAACTACCATTAAGGGACCCGCTCCGGATAGCACGGCCAGCGTGGCCCGACTCCGCACCCCCCCAACCCGCCGGCAGTCGCGGTGCGAGCCGGCGCCGGGGCGACCCGGCGGGGCCGGACCATGACCACCCTGGCACCCGCCGCCGTCGACCCCGGTGGCCTGGTCGCGGCCATCGAGTGGCGGCTGCTGCTCATCCCGCCCATCACGGGCGTCATCGGCTACGTCACCAACTGGGTGGCCATCCGGCTGCTGTTCAACCCGGTGGAGTTCCGGGGCGTCGACGTGCCCGGGATGGAGCGGGTGGCGGGACTGCTGCCCTACCGGCTCCAGCAGATCCCCGGGGTGCTGGAGGGCAAGCTGGGCTGGCAGGGCATCATCCCCTCCCGGGCGGGCAAGATGGCCAGCATCTCGGTCGACTCGGGCATCTCGAAGCTCGCGTCCCAGCAGGAGTTCTACGAGCAGTTCGACCCCGACGCCATCGCCGAGCACGTGCTCGCGACCGCCGGCGACGACGTCCACCGGATGGTCGAGGAGATCATCCGCGAGGAGAACCCGGAGCTGTGGGCCGACACCCCCGAGCCGCTCCGCCGGCTGGTCCACGCCCGGGTCAGCCGGGAGCTACCCGAGATCACCCGCGAGGTCACCCACCGCATCGGCGAGAACGTCGACGACCTGCTCGACATCAAGATGATGGTCATCGACCACCTCGAGGAGAACCCCCGGCTGGTCAACCGCATCTTCCTGGAGACCGGCGAGCGCGAGTTCGAGTTCCTGGTCAACTCCGGGTTCGTGCTCGGCACGCTGTTCGGGTTCGTCTCCATCCCGCTGTTCGTCTACGTCGACGCGTGGTGGGTGCTGCCGGCGGCAGGCGTCTTCGTCGGCTACGCCACCAACTGGATCGCGCTGAAGGCCATCTTCCGGCCGATGCACCCCCACAAGGTCGGGCCGTTCACGGTCCAGGGCATCTTCGTCAAGCGCCAGGCCCAGGCCGCCGAGACCTACGCCACCATCGTCTCCGAGGAGGTGATCACGCTGGGCAACGTGGCCCGGAACCTGCTGGAGGGCCCCAACGCAGACCGGACGCGGCGCATGATCGCCGACGCCATCCGGCGCACCATCGACGAGGCCGTCGGGCCGACCGCGCCGCTGCTGAAGCTCACCACCGGCGAGGAGGAGTACGAGGCCATCAGGGAGGAGGTCGCCGAGCGCGGCGTCGACTACACCATCGAGCCGATGCAGGATCCCGAGTTCAACCGCGAGCGCGCGGTGGCCATCCAGGAGCTGATGGCGAGCCGGATGCAGGCCCTGCCGCCCGAGGAGTTCGCGGTGATGCTCCGGTCGGCGTTCGAGGAGGACGAGTGGCTGCTCGTCGCGGTCGGCGCGGCGCTGGGGTTCGTGGCGGGCTGGATCCAGCTGGTCGTCGTGACGGCGGTGTGAGCGGTGGCCTTCGGGCGTCGCGGAGACGGATGCCACGCCACGAGTTAGCATCCGCGACCCGTCGTTCGAACGAGCGTCGTGAACCGTCCGACGACCCGGACGCCCTCAGCCCAGCCCCACGATGGCGGCCAGCGGCTGGTAGAACGGCACCTCCAGGTGTGGCACGCCCTCGACGCCGGCCAGCGTGAGGGCGTGGGCCAGGGGCATCCAGCCCAGCACGAGGAACGCCACCCCGAGCGCCCGGTGGAGGCGCTCGCGGTGGCGGGCGCCAACCGACTGCACGACGGTGCCGTACAGGAGCAGCGTGGGGAAGGTGCCCAGCCCGAGCGCCGCCAGCGCCAGCACCCCGGTGGTCGGCGACCCGCGGGCGAACGCGTAGAGGAAGGCGGGGTACAGCAGCGGGCAGGGCAGCAGGCCGTGGACCAGCCCCAGCCCGACGATGCCGGGGCCGTCGACCCAGTCGTCGACGCGGCCCGAGAACCGGGCGAACAGGCTGGCGAACGGCCCGCTGGACAGCAGCGCGTGACTGCCCTGCCGGCCGGCGGCGTACCTGGCGCCGACCGCGAGGATGAACAGGCCGATGGCGACCCCCGTGACCACCCGGACGAGGGTGCTGACCGACTCGACGAGGCTGGTCGCGTCGAACAGCACCGCCCCCGCCAGCCCGAACAGGCCGCCGAGGGCGGCGTAGCTGACGGTCCGGCCGGCGTTGAACAGCGCGTGCTGGCGCACCTCCCGGAGCGTGAGGACGTCCTCGCGGCGCTCGCCGCCGGCCATCTTGTCGGCGTACACCGTCACCAGCGGGCCGCACATGCCCAGGCAGTGGGCGCCGCCCAGCAGGCCGACGAGGAAGAACACCGCCAGCTCGACGTTGCCGGCGGCGACGCCCCCGACGTGGAGGAGCGGGATCACGGCTCGCCCTCCCCGGGCGAGACCAGGTCGCGGGTGGAGTTGGTCACGACGAGCAGGCTGCTGGTCGCCATCGCCGCGGCGGCGAACAGCGGGTTCAGGGCGCCGGCCAGCGCCAGCGGCACCGCGACCGCGTTGTACACCAGCGCCCAGCCGACGTTCTGGCCGACGCGCCGGCGGGCCGCCGCCGAGAGGTCGAACGCCAGCGGCACGCTCGCCAGGTCGTCGTCGACCACGGCCACGTCGGCGGCGTCGGCGGCCAGCGCCGTGCCGCCGCCCATCGCGACGCCGAGGTCGGCGGCGGCCAGCGCGGGCGCGTCGTTGCTCCCGTCGCCCACCATGGCGACCTGGCGGTCGTCGCCCAGCCGGCGGACGGTCTCGGCCTTGGCCTCCGGCGGTACGCCCGCGAACACGTCGTCGACGCCCGGGTGCTCGCGGAACCGGTCGGCGGCGCCGGCGTCGTCGCCGGTGAGCACCACGACCTCCATCCCCCGGTCGGCGACGTCGGCGACGGCGTCGGCCCACCCCTCCCGGGGGTCGTCGCCGACGGCGACCGCGCCCTCGGCGGTCCCGGCACGGCCGACGACCACCGGGAGGTCGCCGGCCGACCGGACGGCGGCGGCCCGGTCGGCGACGGCCTCGGGCACCGTCCAGTCGCGGTCGGCGAACAGCTCGGGGTGGCCGGCGAGCACCTCGACGCCGTCGACCACGCCCGACACGCCGGTGGCGTGGCTCCGGAACGACTCGACGGCGTCGGCCGCGTCGGGGGCGTCCTCGTCGGCCGTGGCCCCGCCCTCTGCCACCACGCCGCCGTCGGCGCGGGCAGGGCCGTCCAGCGAGGCGTCACCGGGGTCGTACGCGTCGGCGATGGCCGCGGCGGCGGGGTGGGCGGCGCGGCGCTCCAGGGCCGCGACGGCGTCGAGCAGGTCGGCGGGCGCGTCGGCGTCCCGGACCGCCATCTCGCCGGTGGTGAGCGTCCCGGTCTTGTCGAAGACCACGACCTCCACGTCCCGCAGCCGCTCGAAGACGGTGCCGTCGAAGACGACGAGCCCGCGCTCCATGGCCTCGCGGACGCCGGAGGCGACCGCCAGTGGCGTCGCCAGCCCCAGGGCACACGGGCAGGCGACGACCAGAACGGTGAGACCGACGAGCAGCGCCCCGACCGGCGCCGCGCCCAGCGCGAGGTGGACGCCGGCGGCGACGACGGCCAGCACCACCACGGCGGGGACGAACACCACCGCCAGCCGGTCGGCCAGGCCCTGGATGCCGCCCTCGGCGGTCTGGAGGTTCCAGACCAGGTCGGTCACGCGGTCGACGGCGCTGGTCGCGCCCTCGCCCACGCGGACCACGGCGGCCCCGCCGGCGACGACCGAGCCGCCCACGACCGCGTCGCCGGCCTCCTTGGTCACCGGCAGCGACTCGCCGGTGACGACGCCCTCGTCGACCGTGCACTCGCCGTCGACCAGCGTCCCGTCGACGGGGACCCGCTCGCCCTCCCGGACGAGCACGCGGTCGCCGGCGGTCAGCTCCCCGACGTCCACCGTGGTCGTCTCGCCGTCCTCGTACAGCCGGGCCTCCTCGACGCGGGTCGCCGTCAGCTCCGAGAGCAGGTCGGTCGCGCTGCGCTTGACCCGGGTCTCGTAGTAGTTGCCGGCCGTGACGGCGACGACGATGGCCACGGTGACGTCGAAGTAGACGTCGATGCGGCCCAGCGCGACCGCCACGAGGCTGTAGGCGTAGGCGCCGACGGCGGCGGTCGAGACCAGCAGGTCCATGTTGGGCTGGCGGGTCCGGAGGCTGACGTACGCACCGCGGAGCAGCGGCGCGCCGACGCCCGCCAGGACCAGCCCGGAGAACAGCGCGAGCACGACGAAGAAGTACTGTGCCGCCTGGAGCTGGCTGCGCACCATCTCCAGCATCCAGTCGGGGTACAGCAGCGTGAAGTGGACCGGGTAGATGTAGACGAGGTACGGGAGCATCACCATCATGCCCAGGAGGACGCCGGCGATCATCCGCCCGTGGGCGGCCTCGCGGGCCCGGTGGCCGGCGCCCCCGTCCT
>CAYWNQ010000156.1:0-5087 GCA_964459695.1 uncultured Halobacteriales archaeon
TCGTCCAGGCCAACATGGTCATCGCCTACCGCATCAGCAACTTCGGCTGGCTGGTCGTGTTCACCACCGTCGGGGTCGGCGTCCTGCTCACCATCCCCGTCTCCATGGTACTGTTCCACCGCGGGGGGCTGGTGCCCTACCGGGCACTGCGCGACCGGTGGCGTGTCGTCACCCTCGTCGTGTTCGCCGCCATCGCCTTCCTCTCGCCGCGGGGCGTGTTCATGATGTTCCTGCTGGGCATCCCCACGATGCTCGCGTACTTCCTCGGACTGGCCCTGGTCTGGGCGTACACGCTCGGCGGCCGTCGGGAGCCGGGGCTGCGGTGGTCGCTCGAGTGACCGCCCGGCGACCGGTGAGCGTGACCGACTGCCTCGACGGGGCAACCCGCCCGTCCGGCCCACCCTGGCGCCTCACCTGGGCAGCCCGGGGATGCGGGCGGGCTCCATCGCCAGCTCGAACACGGCCCACAGGACCACGAGGACGCCCGAGAGCAGCAGCGTCGCCCCGCTCAGTGGGGTGACCCAGTTCGGCAGCACGTAGAGGACCCCGTGGAGCACCAGCGGCGGGAACAGCGCGGTCAGGGCGCCCTCGAGTCGCGCCACGACGCCCCACCCCTGGGGTTGGCCGCGGTCGGTCGTCCCCAGCTCGCCCCGCATGGCGGCCATGCTCCGTCCGCCGGCGCTCTCCTCGCCCGTGCCCAGCCGCTCGGCGTCGTATCCGCCGTTGGGGAACTGGTGGATGTCGACGATCCCGCCGGTCCGGTTGACCTCGACGATCCGGTGGCCGTGGGAGTCGACGACGAGCGTGTTGCCGTTGGGGAGCCGGTCGGCGTCGCGGGGCCACTCGAGCTCGGGGTCGACCCAGGTCCACGAGCGCTCCCACGCCCCGTCGACGCGCTGGTACTCGACGATGCGATTGTTCTCGCTGTCGGCGACCAGCACCGCCGGCCCGCCGCGGGAGGCGGGGATGTAGTCGGGGTTGTGGGCCTCGTAGAGCACGCCGTGGTCGCCGTCCTCGCCGAGCGTCCAGGAGTCGTTCATCCCCTCGCCGGGTTCGACGAACACCACCTGGTCCTGGTTGCGGAGATTCACCATCACCCGGCCGTCCGGGAGGTACTCCACGTCGTTGAGGTGGGTCCAGTCGCCGGGGTACTGGCCCCCGCTCGACGGCTCGAAGGCCTCCGAGACGTTCCACCGCCAGATGACCTCGTCGGTGGTGGTGTTCACCATGTAGACGCCGTCGGGGAACGCGATGTCCCCGATCAGCAGCACCGAGTCGTTGATCCGGTCGACGTCGTGGATGCCCGAGGAGCCGGTGTTGGGGTTGGTCCGGGTGTACAGCCTGGTGACGTTCCCGGTCGAGAGGTTGACCCGCTCGACCACGTTGCGCATGCACTTGCCCTCGCCGCGGCACCGGTCGGCGTCGACGAAGTCGACGCTGGCGACGTACTCGACCGACGCCGCCCCGGCGGGGCTGGGGTCGACGTCGTGGTAGATGCCGTAGGAGTCGTTGCGGAACAGCACGTCGCCGTCGGGGCCGTATGCCACGACCTGGGCCGGGCCCAGGGCGTCGATGGTGACGACGGTGACCGAGCCCTCGGCCGCGGCGGAGGCGTTCGGGGCGGTGGCTGCCTCGACGCTGGCGGGCGCGGTGAGGAAGTCCGCGACCACGGGGACCGCCAGCAGGACGAGCACCACGACCAGGGCGACGCGGACGTGGGGGAGGTACGGGCGGAGGCGGCTCCTCATTGGGCTCGGGGTTGTGGGCAGGTTGGCATATATCATGTGGTCGCCCGCGGGCGCTGCTGGCGCCGCCCCGACGCCTCCGGCGCGGCGGGTGGGCCGGACCGCTTATATTCGCCGGAGATTATCCGGCGAACATGCCCAAGATCAGCGTCGAGGTCCCCGCCGAGCTGCTCGCGGACCTCGACGACCACGTCGGCGAGGAGGGCAAGTTCGTCAACCGCAGCGAGGCCATCCGGGCGTCCATCCGGAAGACGCTCGACCGCCTGGACGGCATCGACGCCCGCCACGGGCGCCCGGACGATGGCTCGTGAGGGGCCGCCGGCGGGCGCGCTCGCGCTCGCCGCGCTGTTCGTCACCGCGCTGGTGACCGCCCAGCTCACGGCGGCGAAGCTGCTGTCGTTCGGGCTGCCCGTCGCGCTGCCGGTCACGGGCGACGCCCTCGTCCTGCCCGGCGCGGCGCTGGCCTACGCGCTGACGTTCTTCGCCTCGGACTGCTACACGGAGCTGTACGGCAAGCGGTCGGCCCAGGTGCTGGTGAACGTGACATTCCTGATGAACTTCGTCGTGCTGGCGCTGGTCTGGAGCACGGTCGCCGCCCCGGCGGCACCGGGCCAGGGCACGCTCCCGGCCCGGTACGAGGCGGTGCTGCTCTCGTCGGTCAACGTCGTCGCCGGGAGCCTGCTGGCCTACCTCGCGAGCCAGAACTGGGACGTGGTCGTCTTCCACCGCATCCGGGCGGCCACCGGCGGCCGGATGCTCTGGCTGCGCAACCTGGCCTCGACGGGCACCAGCCAGGCCATCGACACCGTCATCTTCGTCGGCGTGGCGTTCTACCTGCTGCCGGAGGCCGGCGTCAACCCCGAGCTCGGCTTGCCGCTGACCGCCGCGGCGGGGCCCAGCATCGCCGCGCTGGTCGTGGGCCAGTACCTGTTCAAGCTGGGCGTCGCCGTCGCCGACACGCCGTTCGTCTACGCCGTCACCGCCGCCCTCCGCCGCCGGGAGTCAGGCCACGAGAGCCCGGTGCTGGGGTGAGCGGTCGCCCTGCCGCGCCGAGCCACGTGCCGTCCCCGTGGATGCGTCGGCGTCGACCAGGACCGCCGGACCGTGGCGGCGGCGTACACCCTCGCTGGCGACGCTGGCCGACGACCTCCAGACCCACGCGTGGCTCTCGATCCCGCTCGATGCCGGCTCAGTCGGTCCGCTCGGCGAAGCCGTAGGTGGGCTTCACGTCGACCACCCGCACGTCGACCGTCTCGCCCTCGCTGGCGCCGGGCACGAACAGCGTGAACCCCTCGACCTTCGCGACGCCGTCGCCCTCGCTGCCCTCGTCGACGATCTCGACGGTGCGGTCGTCGCCCTCCCGCACCGGCGCGGTCAGCCGGCCCTTCGCCACCAGGTACAGCTCCGAGGAGCTGTCCCGCGAGGCCTCGGGGTGGACCGCCCGGACGTACTCGAACTCTCGCTCCATCTCCGCCCGGAGGTCGGCGACGTCCGGGCCCTCGAACACCTTGACGGCCAGGTCGCCGCCGGCCTCCAGCAGCTCGAGGGCCGTCTCGAACGCCTGGCGGGCCAGGTGGACCGACCGGGCGTGGTCGAGCTCGTACTCGCCGGTCATGTCCGGCGCCACGTCCGAGAGCACGGCGTCAGCCGTGCCGACCCGGTCGAGGAGGTCCTCGCGGGTCGCCTCGTCGGTCACGTCCCCGCGGACGGTCTCGACGGGCGCGCCCGCCTCGACGTCGACGTCGTCGATGCGCTTGCGGTCGACGCCGACGACCTGCCCCTCGGGCCCCACGGCCCCGGCGGCGACCTGGAGCCAGCCCCCCGGCGCCGCGCCGAGGTCCACGACGACGTCGCCCTCACCCAGCAGGCCGGCCTCGCGGTCGAGCTGCTGGAGCTTGTAGGCCGACCGCGAGCGGTAGCCCTCCTGCTTGGCGCGGTTGTAGTAGTCGTCCTTGCGGCCCATCCGGTTGGCGGGACTACTCCGCCGAGCGGGATACGCGTGTCGGACGGCGGGCGACGACGACCCGAGACGGGCGCGAGCGGGGCTCCGGCAACCGAACGGGTGTCTTTATACCGGGGCCTTTCGTAGCCCGGCCCAAGATGTTCAAGGCCATCGTCAGCGCCGAGACGCTCGAGTCGGCGCTGGACTCGGTCAGCGTGCTGGTCGAGGAGTGCAAGGTCCGGCTGGAGGACGAGGGACTGGCCATCCGGGCCGTCGACCCGGCCAACGTGGGGATGGTGGACCTCACGCTGTCGGCGGACGCGTTCGAGTCCTACGAGACGGACGGGGGCGTGCTGGGGGTCAACCTCGCCCGACTCGAGGAGTTCGTGGGCATGGCCGACAGCGACCAGCTGGTCGAGCTGGAGCTCGACGAGGAGACCCGGAAGCTCCACGTCCAGATCGGCGGCCTCGAGGGGACCATGGCGCTCATCGACCCCGACTCCATCCGCCAGGAGCCCGACCTGCCGGAGCTGGACCTGCCCGCCGAGGTCGTGCTGGAGGGACGGGACATCGACCGCGCCGTCACGGCGGCGGACATGGTCAGCGACCACATCGCGCTGGGGGTCGACGGCGCCGAGGAGCTGTTCTACGTCGACGCCGAGGGCGACACCGACGACGTCCACCTGGAGCTGGGCCGCGAGGACCTCATCGACCTCACCGCCGGCGACGCCCGGTCGCTGTTCTCGCTGGACTACCTCAAGGACATGAACAAGGCCATCCCCAAGGACGCCGAGGTCCGGATGGAGCTCGGCGAGGAGTTCCCCGTCAAGATGCACTTCGACATCGCCGAGGGCCAGGGGAAGGTCACCTACATGCTGGCGCCGCGCATCCAGAGCGACTGAGCGAGGCGTCGGATCTATCTCGTCGGGAGTTCGTGGCCCCGCCGACCTCGGCCAGTTATCGCCTGATCCTCCACCCCGGACCGTCACCCGCTGCTCGTGGTCGACCTGCTACCGCCGGAACGCCCCTCTTCACCCACGTGGACCCTCTCCTCGGATCCCTGATGGGTGTCTGACGAACCGTTAAGTGGGCGGACGCCGGACGTTAGCGGTACGTCAGACCGATGGGCAACAAGAACAAGACCGTCTCGTTCCGGGTCAACGAGGACGCCTTCGAGACCCTCCGGGAGATCGCCGAGGAGCGCGACCTCTCGCTGTCGGCGATGTTCCGCGACTACGTGGACATGCTGGTTGCCCACGACGGCCAGGTGCGGGTCGTGCCCGAGCACGCCGTGTCGGACCTCGACGAGGACGGCGAGGCCTTCCCGCCGAAGGTCGAGGTGCCGAAGTCGTTCGTCCGCGAGCACGAGCGCCTGGAGCTCGAGGCCGACCACCTCCGCG
>CAYWNQ010000157.1:0-5069 GCA_964459695.1 uncultured Halobacteriales archaeon
CGCGTCCCCGAGGAGAACCTGCTGGGCGCCGAGAACGCCGGCTTCGCCATCGCCCAGCAGCGCCTCGGACCGGCCCGGCTCACCCACTGCATGCGCTTCACCGGGATGGCCCGCCGGGCGCTCGACGTGGCCCAGGCCTACACGAGCCAGCGCGAGGCGTTCGGGTCGACCGTCGCCGAGAAGAGCGCCATCCGCCACCGCGTCGCCGACGCCGAGACAGAGCTCCACGCCGCCCGCACGATGGTGCGCCACGCCGCCCGGGAGATCGCCGCCGGCGAGCAGGCCCGCGTGCCGGTGTCGATGAGCAAGGTGTTCACGGCGAACGTCACACAGGACGCCATCGACCTGGCGCTGCAGGCCTGCGGCGGCGCCGGCATCTCCCGGGACCTCCCCATCGCCGACTTCTACGAGGCGGTCCGGGCGTTCCGCATCGTGGACGGCGCCGACGAGGTCCACCGCCGGGTCATCGCCCGGGACGCCTACGAGGACGTCGACGAGTCGGAGCTCCAGGGCGTTCCGCAGTACCGGGGATAGCCGGCGGCGGACTTTTCGGCGACCGGCTCCGACCACGTGCCATGACCACCGACGAGGAAGCCATCTCGACCGTCGGCGACGCCATCCGGGACGCCGAGGCCGTCGTCGCGCTGACCGGCGCGGGCATCTCGACGCCGTCGGGCATCCCCGACTTCCGGGGCGAGGACGGGCTCTGGGAGCGCCACGACCCCGGCGACTTCCGCATCACGCGGTTCGAGGCCGACCCCGAGGGGTTCTGGCGCGACAGGCTCGACGTCGTCGACGAGGTGTTCGGCGGCGACGTCGCGCCCAACGCAGCCCACGAGGCGCTGGCCGACCTCGAGGCCGCCGGCCACCTCGACGCGGTCGTCACCCAGAACGTCGACGGCCTCCATCAGGCCGCCGGTAGCGAGGACGTGGTCGAGGTCCACGGCAACGGCGACCGGGTCGCCTGTCGCTCCTGTGACCGGCGGTTCGACGCCGAGCCGGCGTTCGAGCGGGTCCGCGCCGGCGAGGAGGTCCCACCCACCTGCGAGCACTGCGGGGGCACCCTCAAGCCCGACGTGGTGCTGTTCGGCGAGCAGCTCCCCG
Source organism: uncultured Halobacteriales archaeon (assembly GCA_964459695.1). Taxonomy (GTDB): domain Archaea; phylum Halobacteriota; class Halobacteria; order Halobacteriales; family Haloarculaceae; genus CAYWNQ01. The sequence goes on from CAYWNQ010000157.1 coordinate 1,105, forward strand.
AGCACGCCCTCTATCGCGCCCAGCACCTCGCCGAGCGCGTGGACGTGCTCCTGGCGGTCGGCTCGTCGCTGACGGTCCAGCCGATCGCCTCGCTACCGGGGGTCGCCGCCGACGGCGGCGCGACGCTGGTGGTCGTGAACCGTGAGCCGACGCCGGTGTCGGACCGGGCCGACCACGACCTCCGGGCGGACGTCACCGACGCGCTCCCGCGGCTGCGCGACGCCGTCGTCGACGGGACGTAGCTTTATCCCCCGGGCAGCCCACCCCCGGGCTGCAATGGGCTACGAGGTGCTCGACGTCGACGACGTCCCGGAGACCGACCTCTCGGAGATCGAATCGATCCCGCCCGACCTCACCATCAGGGCCATCGGCGACCAGCTCGGCCTCGAGGAGATGCGCGCCGCCGTCTGGTACTTCGAGCCCGGCGAGGAGATCGCCTACCACGCCCACCTGGAGCAGGAGGAGCTGTACTACGCGCTCGAGGGCGAGTTCTCGCTGAAGCTCGGGCGGTCGGGCGAGGAAGAGTACGTCGAGGTGGGGCCCGGGACCGTCTGGGTCGCCAAGCCCGAGGTCGGCCACGGCCACCGCTACGTCGGCGACGACCGAGGTGCGGTGCTCGCCATCGGGGCGCCCCCGACGGACGACCCCGGCCGCGACCCCCACGCGCTGGACTGAGGCTACGCCTCCGCCGGCCCGTAGGCCGTCTCGAGGAACTCGACGATGCGGGCCGATTCCGCGAGCATCGCGCCGTAGTCGTCGTCGACCAGCACCGGCACCTGGCGCTGGCCGGAGACCCGCCGGACCTCGTTCCGACGCGAGTGCAGCCCCTCGACCCAGACCGAGTCGTAGTCCAGGTCGCGCTCGTCGAGTTCGTCGACGACGATCTCGCAGTACGGACAGCCCTCGAGCCGGTACAGCGTCCTGCTCATGGACGCTCCTTGCGACCCGGGGGCCATAACGGTACGGACGGCGGTCAGCCGCCCGACCCGCCCGTCTCCCACGTCAGCCAGTACTCGTAGGGCCGGTCGTCGTCGACCCGGTCGATGGACAGCGTCACCACGTGTCGGCCCGTGGGTGACTCCGGCTCCGCCAGCAGCTCCGCCCCGCCGACGTTCTTGACGGCGGTCACGCGGCTGCCGTTCGCACGCGTCGCGGCGAGGTCGTCGAGCACGAGCGCGTGGCCGCGGGTCCCTTCGGGCACCGTCACGTCGACGGTCCGGTTTGCGTCCGGGTCGGCCAGGTCGACCGTGACGGTCGCCGGGCGGTGACACGGACCCGCTGGCGTCGCGATCGGCGTCAGGGTCGGCTTGTAGGGCCCGTGGTAGACGTCCCGGTAGCAGGGGCCGAGGTCGTCGACCCGCTCGACCAGCACCACCTCGACGGTGGCGTCGGCCGACGCGAACGCGGACGGGACGCTGCCGACCTGGACGACGTACGCCGCCGTGGCTCCCGACCGTGGCTGGGTCGACGTCGGTGAGTCGTCGGTCGTCGGCGTCGGGGCCGCCCCGCCGGCCAAACAGCCCGCTCCGACCAGCAGGACCGCGAGCAGCGCCGCCGGGAACGCTCGGTTCGTGCGCATCCGGCCGGGGTGAGGCCCGGCGGCGGGGTGTGCGTTCCGGAATGACAAACGGTGATTTGACGTACGCCGGTGGGGCGCGACGGGCCGGCCTTTTTGCCCCCCGCGACCGAGGGCACACCATGCCACCGAGCGAGGGGGAGACGGCCCCGGGGTTCGAGGCGCTGCTCTGTGACGGCGAGGCGTTCCGGCCGACGACCCTCGCGTCCGCCGTCGGCGACGACGGCGCCGTGCTGGTGTTCTTCGGCTTCGCGTTCTCGGCCATCTCGCACAACTGGTGGGGCCGCTACGCACGCGCCGGCTGGGACGAGTTCGACGTGCCGGTGTACGGCGTCGGCCGGGACGGCCCGTACGCGATGAACGCCTTCCTCCGCGACGGCGACCTGCCGTTCTCGCTGTTCGCCGACGTCGACGGGACGGTCGCCGACGCCTACGACCTGCTGGTCGAGCGCGACGGGATGGCGGGGACCAGGACCGCCCGGCGGGCGGTGGTCGTGCTCGACGGCGACCTGACGGTCCGGTACGCCTGGGACACCGACGAGTGGATCCACCCGGTGCCCCGCGAAGAGGTCGAGGACGCGGTCGCCGGCCTCTGAGGGCGACACACTGACGGACCCCGGGACCGACGCGCCGTCCATGGACGTGCCGCGTCACGCCAGCGCGCTGGAGCGCGCCGAGGAGCTCCCGCTGGTGACGGAGTCGGCGACCGTCACGGTCCACGAGGCGATGGACCGGGGCCGCAACGACGAGGTGCGCGCCGCGCTCCGCGAGCGGGTCGCGTCGGTGGGAGAGGCGTCGTGGCTGAGGGACGTGAAGTCCGGCGCCGACTACGACTGGGAGGCGCTGGACGACCGGCTGGCCGACGCCGGCGCGGACGAGGAGACACGAGACGCCGTGGAGACCCTCGGCGAGCGCATCGATCGGCCGTATCCCTCGCTCCTCCGGCTCCGGGTAGACCCCGACGACGACATGGAGTTCGCCCCCGGCCAGTACGCCGCGCTGCGTGCCGAGGACACGCCGCGGGCCTACTCCATCGCGAACGCGCCGGGCGAACCGGAGCTGGAGTTCGCCATCCGGCGGGTTCCCGGCGGGCGGCTGACCTCCGAGCTGTTCACGAGACTGGACGAGGGTGACACCGTGACCGTCCGGGGCCCGAACGGCGACATGGTGCTGCGTGACCCGACCGAGCGGGACGTCGTCTTCCTCGCCACCGGCACCGGGGTGGCGCCGTTCAAGAGCATGATCGACCACCTGTTCGAGCAGGGCCACGACGAGTTCCGGGGGACCACGCGACAGGTGTGGCTGTTCCTGGGCTGTGGCTGGGCCGACGACCTCCCCTACCGCCAGGCGTTCCGCCAGCTCGACCGCGAGCGCTCGAACTTCCACTTCGTCCCCACGCTGACCCGCGAACCCCTGCTGAGCGACTGGGAGGGCGAGACCGACTACGTCCAGGAGGTGTTCGTGCGGTACCTGACCGACGAGGCGCTGGCCGGCGTCGAACTCCCCGGGTCGCTGGACCGGTCCCGGGACGCCGAGCCGGCGCTGGGACTCGACGAGCGCATCGACCCCGACGGGACCGTGGTCTACGCCTGCGGCGTGACGGCGATGGTCGAGACGCTGGTCGAGGCGGCCCGCGCGGTCGGCGTGCCCGACGACCAGATGGAGTACGAGGGGTTCGGGTAGCGGTCGGTCGAGTGGGCCGGACTCAGGGCAGCCCCATCTGGCCGGCGATGGTGTTGAGCTGTATCTCGTCGGTGCCCTCGACGATGCGGAGCACCCGGGCGGTCTCCAGCGAGGACATGTACGGGTTCTCTTCTGCGAGCCCGTTGGCGCCGTGGACCTGCACGACGTCGTCGGCGACCTCCCAGACCACGTTGCTCGCGAGGTACTTCACGATGGACGAGGCCTCGATGGCGGTCTCGCCGCGGTCCATCATCCACGCCAGCCGGAGGCCGGCGGCGTCGGCGGCGAACGTCTTCGCGCGCCCCTCGGCGACCTTGTGAGAGACGCCCTGGAACTTGCCGATGGGCCGACCGAAGGCCTCCCGATCGTTCGCGTACTCGACGGCCCGGTCGAGCAGGAACTCGGCGGTGCCGACGGCGCGGGCGCCGATCTCCAGGCGCCCGAGCGAGAGGAACTCCATCGCGTCGTAGAACGCGCCGTCGACGGTGCCCAGCACCCGGTCCTCGGGCACCCGGACCTCGTCGAACCGGAGTTCCGCCTGCATCCCCTCCATCCCGACCGCGTTGTTCATCGTCCCGACCTCGTACTCGCCGGCCTCGACGATGAAGCAGGTGATGCCGCCGTACCGGCCCGTCTCCTCCTGGGGGGTGGTCCGGGCGAACACCTGGACGAAGTCGGCGTACGGCGCGTTCGTGATCCACTGCTT
>CAYWNQ010000158.1:0-5058 GCA_964459695.1 uncultured Halobacteriales archaeon
CCCCGAGCCGGTGACGGTGTAGTCGTCGGCCATCACGCCGCCGGCGGGGTCGAGACTGAACACGTGGGATCCCTCGTCGTCGACGCCGCCCAGGATGGGCGCGACCCGGAAGAACGGGCCGCCGCGCAGGAAGTTGCCGGCCACGGTCGCCAGCGCGTCGATGCTCATGTGCTCGCCGCGGCGGGCCTCGAAGAGGTTGGCCTCGACGCGGATCGAGCGGATGAACGACTGGGCGCCGCCGACCGAGCCCGCCATCGTCAGCGCGGCGCGCGGGTGGACCTCCTCGACCTTCTGGACGTCCTTGTTCGAGACGAACCGGCCGGCCAGCGACGCGCGCATGTCCGTCGCCATCACGACGCCGTCGGTGGTCGTGATGCCGATGGTCGTGGTGCCGGTCTCGTTGACGCCCTCGAGGTCCTCGGGGGTGCGGTCGTTGCGGGGGAGCTCTCCGACCTCGGGCTCGAACGCCGACCGCTCGACGTCGGCGTCGAGTCGAGACCGGTTCCGTGAGAACTCGGTGTCTCTCATCGGTGGCTCGTACCGCTCCGTCGCAGATAAAAGCTCCGTAACCGGGGTCAGCTGGCGTCGGCGTAGGCCCGCCGGAGCCGGTCGACGAGGCGGTCCAGCGGAAGCTCCAGGCCGACGCGGCGGACCGCCAGCGCCACCGGGAGCAGCGCGATGCCGACCACGAGCGCGACCTGGTACAGCGCGAACACCGCGGCGCGGTACAGCGGGTGTGCCATCGGTTCGTGTCCCGCCCGCAGACGGTATCCGTACTTAAGCGTTCCGGACGCATTCGGGCGGTTCGTCGGGGCCCGGTGGCACACCGTCCCGTCGCCGTCGTGCGATTCGATCGCGGACGAGGTCCGTGCAACCGCAGTCGCGGAGTCCCCGCGCACGGTGGCGATTACGCGCGTCAGGGCGCCGCGCCGTTCGCATAAGTTATGCAGATGTTGGCCGTGACGTGCGCGCCCGGAGCGGGCGTTCGGGCGCCGGTCCGGCGTCGGTTTCGTAAGCGATTACTGGCCGCGCGCGCTTCCCCGGACCGATGAGCAACTACCTCGTCGCGATGGAGGCGGCCTGGCTGGTGCGGGACGTCGCGGAGATCGACGACGCCATCGGCGTCGCGGTGAGCGAGGCCGGCAAACGGCTCAACGACGCCGACATGGACTACGTGGAGGTCGAGGTCGGGGCGACGCCGTGCCCGGCGTGTGGCGAGCCGTTCGACTCGGCGTTCGTCGCCGCCGACACCGCCCTCGTCGGCCTGCTGCTGGAGATGGAGGTCTACAACGCCGACTCCGTCGAGCACGCCGAGCGCATCGCCAAGAGCGAGGTCGGCTCGGCGCTCCGGGACGTCCCGCTGTCCGTCATCGACACGGCGGAGCTCGAGACCGCCGACGAGGAGTCGGCGGCGTAGCCGGAACGCTTTTGGATTACTCGCGGTAATGCCCCCGCATGGACCTCCCGACCCCGGCCGACCTGCGGGAGCGCCGCGAGACGCTGGAGCTCACCCAGAGTGACCTCGCCGAGCGCGCCGACGTCTCCCAGCCCCTCATCGCCCGCATCGAGGGCGGCGACGTCGACCCCCGGCTGTCGACGCTCCGGCGCATCGTCACCGCGCTGGAGGAGGCCGAGGGCGACGTCATCCGGGCCGCCGACCTGATGAACGAGGAGCCGGTCAGCGTCGCGCCCGACGACGCCGTCCGCGAGGCGGCCCGGACGATGGACGACGAGGCCTACTCCCAGCTTCCGGTGCTCGAGCACGGCAAGCCCGTGGGGGAGATCAGCGAGGGCGACCTGGTGGGGCTGGACGAGGCCGCCCGCGACGAGCCCGTCGAGTCGTTCATGGGCCAGTCGTTCCCGCCCGTCTCGCCGGACGACCCCATCGACAAGGTCGAGCACCTGCTGGAGTACTCCAAGGCCGTGCTGGTGACCGAGCGCGGCCGGGCCGTCGGCATCATCACCGAGGCCGACATCGCCTCGCGGCTGTCGTAAGGAATTTGTCCCGGCCGGCTCCACCCCGGTCGCATGTCCCCGTTCGACGACCTCCAGCGGCCCCGTGTTCTGGCGGTGCTCGGGACCGTCCCGGGCGCCACGCGCGGCGTCTAGCCTCTCGGCCGGCGAGGCGGTGACCCGTGATGGTGGCCCGTGGCTGGACCCCCGACCGGTCGACGCGCCGGCGGTTCTGGCTGGCGCTCGGGGGTCCTCGTCGCGAATCCGTTCTGATCCACCTCGGCGGCGTGGGCACGCCGGCCTACGAGTTCAGGGTCGTCGAGGTGGAGCTGTCCGACGAGGGTGGGGTCACCTCCGAGGCGTTCCTCGGGGACGACGTCGAGGACATCGACTGCTTCCCGGTGAGCAGGGACTAGTCGCGGGCGTGCCCCCTGGCGGCCGCGCTGACCGACGGCGAGGTGGTGCGGCCCGGCCACGTCCTGCGCGACGGCGGCGACGACGAGTACGTGGTGGTCGAGGGGTCGATCTTCCGCCGGACCGTCCGGGAGAACGCCACCGCCACGGTGTTCGGCCTGACCCGGACCACGTTCCGCGCCGCCTTCGAGGACGTCGCCCGCGACGCCTCGGCGTACCCGTCGGCGATCCGGCGGGCCGCCGACCGGGCCGTCCGCCAGCGCGACGACGCCGCGGGGGCGTCGGTCCGTCGCGACCCGCCCACGAACCCCCCGCCAGTTCCGGTACGACGAGGCCCACCTCGTCCGGACCGACGAGGCGTACGTGGTCGTCGAGTTCCGGTACGTCCGCGACGACGGGCTCCGGTACGACCCCGGCTCGGAGGCCCGCGGCATGCTCTCGCTCCTGGGCGTCCTCGCCGGGCTGGGCTGCCTGAAGCGGGGCTACGACGTGCTGTAGCTACAGCTCCAGGCCGCGGATCGCCACGCCCTCCCCTGCCTCGACGTGGCCGACGACCCGGGCGTCCGGCGCTGCGGCGGCCACCGCCTCGGCGTCCGCCGGGTCCAGCGCCGCGACGAACCCGGTGCCCATGTTGAACGTGCGGTGCATCTCGGCGTCGGCGACGTCGCCCGCCTCGGCGACGAACCGGAAGACGTCCTGCGCGGGGAACGGCTCGTCGACGACGTAGCGGTGGTCGCCCATCCGCGGGAGGTTCGTCCAGCCGCCGCCCGTGACGTGGGCCGCGGCGTGGGCGCCGTTGGCGCGCAGCGGCCCGAGCGCGTCCGCGTAGATGCGCGTCGGCTCCAGCAGCGCCTCGCCGACCGTTCCGTCGCCGTACGGGAACGGGTCGTCGTAGCCGTGGTCGCGGGTGACGGCCTCGCGGGCCAGCGTCAGCCCGTTGGAGTGGATGCCCGAGGAGGGCCACCCGACCAGCGCGTCGCCCGGCGACGCGCCGGCGTCGAACAGCTCCGCCTCGGTGGCGAAGCCCGCGCAGGTGCCCGCGAGGTCCAGGCTCCGCACGACCTCCGGCATCACGGCGGTCTCGCCGCCGACCAGGGCGACGCCCGCTCGGTCGGCGCCCGTCGCCAGCCCCTCGCCGATCTGCTCGCTGGTCGCGTCGTCGGGCTTGTCGACGGCGAGGTAGTCGACGAACGCCACCGGCTCGACGCCCTGGGCCACCAGGTCGTTGGCGTTCATCGCGATGCAGTCGACGCCGACCGTCGAGTAGTCCCCGAGTGCCTCGGCGACCAGGAGCTTGGTGCCGACGCCGTCGGTCGCCAGCGCCAGGTACCGGTCGCCGACGTCGACGAGGCCGGCGAAGTCGCCCGCGAACTCGCCCACCGCGCCGACGAGCGCGTCGGTCGCGGCCTCGCTCTCGGCGACGTCGACGCCGGCCTCGGCGTAGGTGAGGCCGTCGCCCTCGTCGTCCCCGTCGTCGCTCATGCGTGTGGAGAGGGCCGGGCGAGCGGGCCAAAAGCACGTCGGTCGGACGCTCAGGCGTCGACGTGGTCCTCGAACAGCGCGACGTTGCGCTCGTTGGCCCGGAAGGCGACGTCGAACGCGTCGCCGACGAGGGGGATCGAGCCCACGACCAGGTCGACCGCGATGTTCAGGAGCATCCGGACGAGCGTCAGCCGGCCGACGCCGGCCAGCCAGGCCTCGAGGACGATGTACAGCGAGAGCGCCGCGGCAACGGCGTCGCCGGCGACCGGCACCACCCCGATGATCGGGTCCAGCCCGACCTCGACACCGACGACGGGGACCGTGACTGCGCTGTCGAGCAGTTCGCCCAGCCACCGGACGCGGCCCAGGGCCGCCGCGGCGTCGGTCATGGGGTGTGTCGGTACGGTTCCGGCCCGGATAAGTCGCGCGGCCGTGGGGATCTGACGTCGCGAGGAGCCGCCACGTGGATAGCGCCGCCGATTGACGTGGGCGCCGAGCGCAAGACGTCCGACTCGACAGAAAGCACCGCCCGAAAGACCTCGGGCGCTGGCTAGCGTGCTCGTGCTGGACCGCACCCGCCGACCTTCCTCCGCTTGACCCTCGGATACCGCCGGAACGCCTCCGTCCGCTCGACCGCTAGGATTCCCCTGCGATTCCCCCGCCACCGCCAACCGCTGCTCGTGCTTGACCCTAGGATTCCGCCGGAACGCCCCCGCCCGCTCGACCGTCCGCGGCTCGTTGCGCGCTTCGGCCTCCCTCCGGTCGGCCTCAAGTGCTTACGTCACCGGGAGAGCGGAGCTCTCCCGAGCTCGCGGCGCGAAGCGCCGCGAACGCCGGGGCCGGGTCGAGCGTGAGGTCGGGCCGCAGGCCCGACCTCTGCGTTCCGTCGCGGCGACGCCGCAACGCGGGAGGCCCCTTTCAGTCCCACCCAGTGCCGGCTGACCAACCGGCTGACTGATGCCGGCTGACCAATCGGCCAGGGTGGGACTGAAAGGGGCGAGGTGCTGGACGAAGGCCGGCGACGTAAGCACCGCAGACCGACCGGAGGGAGGTCGAGGAGCGCAGCGAGCCGCCCGAGTCCAGCACCTCGGGGCTTTCCAGGCGGTGGTGGCGGTCCAGCACGAGGATGCGGTCAGCGCCTCGGGGCTTTCCGTGCGGTATCCTAGGGTCAAGCACGAGGGGCGGATGCTGTTGCGGCGGTCGAGCCTG
>CAYWNQ010000159.1:0-5029 GCA_964459695.1 uncultured Halobacteriales archaeon
CGCCCGGGTAGGCGCGGTTGAGCTTGGTGTCGTCGATGGGGTTGCGGTGCTCGCCCGCCAGGAAGCCGTAGTAGTTCACGATGCCGACGACGAGGATGGTCCCGGAGAGCTCCGCCGGGTCCAGCCGGGGGAGCAGCCGCGATATCACGCCCAGGCCGTTGAGCTCGTCGCCGTCGCTGACCGCCTGGAGGTACAGCGTGTCGCCGTCCTCGGCGCCGTTGACGACGGCCACCGGGAGGCCGACCCGCGAGCCGTCGCGGGCCTCGCCCACAGGGAGCCGGCCGGCGTCGAACTCGCCGGGAGCCGCGTCAGCGCTGCCGAGGCTCGTCATTGAGGGGAACTGGGCGGACACACGCTCTTTAGCCTACTGATACCCGACGACCTCACGGGGCTTCGTCGGCGGCCGCCAGCAGGTCCTCGGCGGTGAGCAGCGCCGCGAGCTCGACGCCGTGGTCGGCGAGCAGCTCCCGGGCGCCCTCCTGGCGGTCCACGACCACGAGCACGCGGTCGACGACGGCGCCCGCCTCGCGCAGCGCCTCGACGGCGTCCAGCGCCGACCGGCCGGTCGTGGCCACGTCCTCGAGGACGACGACCCGGTCGCCCGCCTCGAACCGGCCCTCGATGCGGTTTCCGGTGCCGTACTCCTTTTCGGCCTTCCGGACGACGAGGTACGGCCTGTCGGTGGCCACCGCGGTGGCCGCGACCAGCGGCACCGCCCCCAGCGCGACGCCGGCAAGGCGGTCCTCGGCGGCGAGCCAGTCGGCGTCGGCCAGCAGGTCGGCGAACGACTCGGCAACCGCCGACAGCGCCGCCGGGTCGGTCTCGAACAGGTACTTGTCCACGTAGTACTCCGAGCTGCCGCCGTGGGAGAGCTCGAACTCCCCGAACCGGACGGCGTCCGCGGCGACCAGCGCCTCGACGAGGTCCCGGTCGGGCATGGGCGGTCGTTTCGCCAGCGGTGGGATAAGTCCTCGCGTTCCCGGCGTCCGGATCGGTGGGTGCGGGCTGGTCCGCCTCCGGCGGATGGCTCACCTTGCAGGTCGACCCTCGGGGCGCGTGCCTGCGCCACTCGCCGCGACCGTGTAGGAGACCGCAGGTCGCGCTCGAGCCTCGGGGTCGCGCCGGAACGCTCCCGCTCGCTAGCGACACCTGACTCCACCTCCGCACCCGTCGACCGCTCCTCGTGCGTGACCCGAGGAGCACCGCCCTCCTGTAGCCGGGCGGGCGGGGGCGTTCCGAGCGGTGGCGGCGCTCCAGCACGGGCATGCGGTCCAGCGACCCGAACGAGTCACCCACGTATCGCGCCCGCAGACATCCCGGGCACCCTACTCGATGTAGCCCAGGGCGTCCTCGATGCGGCCCAGTTCGGGGCCCGTGGTGTCGGAGCCGCAGACGTAGCCGTCGTCGTTGGCCACCAGGCCCGCGCCGACCAGGGCGCCGCCGTAGTTGACGGTCCCGATGTCGGCGGGGACGTCCAGCAGGTCCTCAAGGCGGTCGAGCTCGTCGTCGGTGGCCTTGGGGTGACACAGCACGCCCCTGCCGGTGGCGACCGCCGCGGTGCCGACGGTCCGGACGCCGGCCAGCTCGCCGCGCTCGACGGGGACGTCCAGCGCGTCCCGGACGGCGGTCACGGCCTCCCGGGAGAGCTCCGGGTGGACGTACGCGCCGGCGTCGTTGGCGAGCACGACGTTGCCGGCGGCGTTGATGCGGCCGGGCAGCGTCTCGACCGGGAGGCCGGTGGCGTCGGCGACGGTCTCGACCTCGCGCTCTGTGGCGCGCTGGGTGAGGAGCACCCCCTCGTCGTTGGCCACGGCGAGCGCGCCGACCGTGTTGGCGCCGCCGACGGTCGTGGGCACGGCGGGCACGCCGAGCTCCCCGGCGAAGGCGTCGCGAGGGCCGGCCTCCAGGTCCGGGCGGACGAGGACGCACTCGTCGGTGGCGCGTGCGAAGATGCCGACGTACGCCGAACCGGCGAGGGCCGTCCGCAGCACGTTCACTCCGCGTGCTCTGCCTCGACGACCGCGGCCCCCTCCTCCTCGAAGCGGGCCGCGCGGACGCGGAGCGTGGAGGGGGGCTTGCTGCGGCCGCGCGCCCAGACGGCCTCGTTGATGGACGGGTCGAGGCGCACGTCGGCCTCGTCGACGGAGAAGTGCTGCGCGAGGTGCTCGCGGACGAGCTGCACCGCCCGGTCGGCGCGGCTGGTCGATGACTCGGCGCGTGCGTCGCGGAGCGGGACGGTCACGACACGCTCCTCGAAGTCGCCGGCGCTCATCACTCGTCGGTGTCCTGGCGTCGCCAGTTGCGGCGCTTGGGGTTGCGCATCACGTCACGGTCGGTCTTCATGATGACCCACGCCGGGACGCGGCTGTTCTGGCGCTCCAGTTTCGCCAGCCGCTTCTTCTTGGCCTTCGACTTGTCGCCCATAGTGGCCCTGGGTACTGTCGCGGGGGTTAAAGGCCTGTTCGTTTCCCGGCCGGGCGAGCTACGGAAGCGTGAGCGACTCCAGCAGGGTGAACGGCACCATCGCGACGGCGCCGACCAGGAACCCGGCGACGAGTTCGCCGCGGCCGCCCCCGGGGAGGTCGGCGCCCTCGTCGAGCGCCTCGGGGACGAACTCCGAGGCGACGAGGTAGACCATCGCGCCCGCCGCGAAGCCGAAGCCGGCCGGCAGGAGGGCCCGCGCCCACCGGACGAACCCGAAGGCGACGACCGCGCCCACGGGCTGGGGGAGGCTGGAGAACACCGACCACCAGACGAGCCGCCAGTTGGGGACCCCCATCGCCCGGAGCGGGATGGAGATGGCGACGCCCTCGGGGACGTTGTGGACGGAGATGGCGACGGTCATCCCGACGGCCAGCAGCGGTATCGAGAAGCCGAGGAGCGCCAGTCCGCCATCGAGGCCGAGGTCCGCGAACGCCACGCCCACGGCGACCCCCTCCGGGAACGAGTGGACCGTGAGCACCCCCAGGATGAGCACCAGCTTCCGGTAGTCGGCCTGCTCGTACTGTTTGGGGTCGAACTCGTGGTCGGTGATGACCTCGTGGGCGGCGACCACCAGCAGCGCCCCGGCCACGGCGCCGGCACCGACCTCCACGACGGTCCCCTCGACGAGTCCCTCGCGCACCAGGCCGAACAGCGACGCGCCGGTCATGATGCCCGAGGCCAGCCCCCAGAGGACGACGTTCCACCGGCTGCTGATGTCCTCGACGACGAAGAACGGGATCGCGCCCAGGCCCGTCGCGAGCGCCGTCAGGAGGCCGGCCACGAACACCAGCACGAACGCGTCGAGGGCGGCCATGCCCGGCCGTGCCGGCGCCCGCGCCTTGAACCTGTCGAGATTTCTATGGTTTTGGTACGCCTAAACCGGTCCCCGTGCGCGGGACGGGGCCTCACAGCGGGAACCGCTCGACGGTTGAGTACTCGGGGCCGTCGGGGCCCAGGTCGGAGCGCTTCAGCCGGACCGACTCGATCCGCGTCCGTCCCGCGGCGGGGTCGCGCCCGCTGACGGCCCGCTGGACCGCCGCCTTGCTCGCGGCGTGGTCCATCCGCGCCAGCGTGACGTGGGGCGTGAACTCGTGGTCCGCGGGGTCGAAGTCCAGTTCGACGGTCGCCGACTCCACGGCCTCGTGGAGGGCGCTCAGTTCGCCGGCACCTTCGCGGACCCCGAGCCAGACCACGCTGATGTAGTCCATCGAGGGGAAGACGCCGTAGCCGCCGAGCGCGAGGTCGAACGGGTCGACGTCGGCCCCGGCCACCGCCGCCTCGAGGGCGGCCGTCAGTTCGTCGACGCCGCCGTCGTCGACCGCCCCGAGGAACGTCAGCGTGACGTGGGCCTGCTCGGGGTCGGTGGGGTTCAGGCCCGGCGCCCGGAACGGCTCCTGGACCCGGGCCACCTCGTCGGCGAGGTCGTGGCAGTCGACGCTGACGAACAGTCGCATGGGCGACCGTCGGGACGCAGCCCTTATCCCTCTGCTGTGCCAACCGCAGTCGATGACCGACGAGGAGCCCGACGACCACGAGTTCTCCGCCGGCCAGGGGTTCGGCGACCCCTACGAGGGGTTCGACCTCGAGCCGCCCGAGCTCGACGTCGACCCCGACAAGGTCGACCCCGTGGACTCGCGGGTCGTCGCGGACACGCTCGACGCGCGCCAGGTCCCCGACGACGCGGTCTCCGCCGAGGAGCTGCTGGAGGTCGGCGTCTCCTACACCGCCATCCGGCGGTACGAGGAGGCCACCGAGACCCTCGAGCGCGCCGCCCGGTTCGCCGAGGACGACGCCCTCGCCCAGGAGGCGTGGGTCAACAAGGGCGCCGCCCACGCCGAGCTGGAGGAGTACGACGCCGCCATCGGCGCCTACCGCGAGGCCATCGCCATCGACGAGTCCGGCGAGCACGCCGCGACGGCCCAGACCAACCTCGCGTACGTCCTCTGGGAGTCCGGCCGGAGCGAGCAGGCCCTCGAACACGCCGAGCGCGCCGTCGAGATCGACCAGCGGTTCGCCGAGGGCTGGTACAACCGCGGCTTCTTCCTGGCCGAGCGCGGCCTGGCCGACGAGGCCCTGGACTGCTTCGACAACGCCGTCCGGCTCGGCTTCCGGACGCCCGAACTGCTCGAGGAGAAGGCCCGGGCGCTCGAGGAGCTCGGCGAGGACGAGCGCGCCGAGGAGGTGGCCGAGGAGGCCGAGGAGCTCCGGCGTGAGGTCGAAGAGCAGCTGGTCGAGTGAGGATGCTGCTGACCGAACGCGAGACCCAGCAGGGCACGCTCGTCGCGGTCTGCGACGAGGACGTCCTGGGCGAGACCTTCGAGAACGGGGAGGTCTCGCTGACCGTCCGCGAGGAGTTCTACGCCGACGGCGCCGAGGACGTCGGCCCCGAGGAGGTACTGCATGGCCTCGCCCGCGCGGAGGTAGGCAACCTCGTCGGCACCGAGGCGGTCGGGCTGGCCGTCGAGCACGGGTTCGTCGCCGAGGAGAACGTCCTGGAGCTCGAGGGCACCCGCCACGCGCAGTTCCTCCGGCTGTAAGTCGCCGA
>CAYWNQ010000160.1:0-4959 GCA_964459695.1 uncultured Halobacteriales archaeon
CGGTAGGCCGGCGTGTCCTCCTCGGTCGAGCCGTTGTCCAGCATCAACAGCAGCGGCAGGCGCTGGCCGTGCCGTTCGCGGTCCTCCAGCGCGAAGTTGAGGTCCCGGGTCACGTCCTCCATCTCGTAGTACGGCGCCTTCGACGGCAGCCGATTGAACAGGTGCCGGGGCGCAGCCGGGTCCTCGTGGGTCTCGGCGACGAACCGCTCGAGGGCGACCTGGACCGGCACGGACGCGCACATCCCGTCGCCGTCGGCGTGGTGGCGCATCCGGATCGGCCGGTTGTCCAGCACCGCCCGCCGGAGCCGCCGTGCGACCGCCCGCAGGTCCTCGAGCAGCGGCTCGAAGGCGGGCCAGTCCACCAGCGGCTCGACGTCGGCCGGCGCCGCGCGCTCGGCTAGGGCCGGTTCCAGCCGGTCGCGGAGCTCGGCGGCGGCCGCCTCGTCGAGGCGGGCCAGGTCGTCGACCTCGACCTGGACGCCGCCGTCGTGGTTCTCGACGGTGCCGGTGACCCGGACCGCGTCGTCGAGGTCGACCGCCGGGTAGGCCCGGACGCCGGCCTCCTCGAAGGCGGCACACGGCACCACGCCCGTCGCGTCCCGGACGTGGAACAGCGTCGGTCCGCCCGTCTGCTTCACCTGGACCACCTCGCCCTCGAGGTGGACGGTCGCGCCGACCGCCTCCGAGAGGTCGGCGACCTCCCGGCTGTCGCCAGGCGGCACCGTGACGGCGTCGTCGGGGTCGCGCTCGCGCTCGGCGAAGCCGAGGTCGCCGTTCTCCCGGACCTCGACGAGTTCGACGACGAGGTCGTCGCCCACGTCGTGGGCCCCGCGGAGGTTCGAGTCGTGGATCAGCCCCGAGACGTGCTCGGAGAGGTCGACGAACACGCCGTACTCGACGACGCCGTTGACGGTCGCGCGGTACGGGAGGCCCTCCTCGACGTCGTCGACCGTGCAGCCGGGAGCGAGGTCGTGCACGTCGGGTTCCCGGCCAGGACCCGCGGCGTCGGGCGAATCAACCATGTGGTCTGAAGTGGGTCGTCGCCCGGTAAAACGCTTGTCTTCCCCGCCGGGGGGCGCTCCGGACCGAATCCGCCAACCGCGTCACTGGCGGGGCCGATGGGACCGCCGGGACGCCCCGCCCGTTCCAGCACGGCGAGCGGCCGGGAACCAGAAGGATTCTAAGGGCCCGCCCGGACGAACGGGGTGATGACCGCCGACTCCTCCGCCGGTCGGGGCGCGGCCCCTCGCCCCGCGAGCCGCCCCGCGGCGTCGCCACCCGTCCGCACCCATGGCTGAGGACGGGATCGAAGCGCGCGTCGGCACCCGCATCGACCACGTCCGCGACGCGCTGGACGAGGCGATGCCCTGGGGCGGGGCGACGGCAGCCCTCGTGGTGGCGGTGACCCTCCTCGCGCTCGCCGCCCGGCTGTTCGCGCTGGGCTGGCGGGTGATGCACTGGGACGAGGTCCGGGTCGCCTACTGGATCCTGCGGTGGACCCGGACGGGGCAGTTCCAGTACCAGCCCCACCTCCACGGACCCCTCGTCCAGCAGGTCAACCACTGGCTGTACGCCCTGCTGGGGACCAGCAACTTCGTGTCGCGGCTGCCGGTCGCGCTCGTGGGCGGCCTGCTGCCGGCGGCCGCGCTGCTGTTCCGCGAGCGGCTCTCCGACCGGACGACCGTCGGCGTCGCCGTGGCCCTGGCGCTCAACCCGCTGTTGCTGTACTACTCGCGGTTCATGCGCTCGGACGTCCTCGTCGCCGGGTTCATGGTGGTCGCGCTGGGCTTCGTGGTCCGGCTGTGGGACACCCGCCGGCCCCGGCACCTCTACCTCGCCGTCGCCTTCGGCGCACTGGGGTTCGCGAGCAAGGAGAACGCGGTGCTGTACGTCGTCTGCTGGCTCGGGATGGTCGCGGCCGTCGGCGGCCTGGAACTGCTGTACCCCCGGCGGTTCGCCTCCCGCGGCGCGTTCCTCGGGGCGATCCGGTCGCGGGTGGGCGCCCGGCGCGACTCGCTGACGCTCGCCACGGTCCGGCCGTGGGGGCTGCACGGCGTCGGCGCAGTCGTGCTGTTCGTCGCGACGACCGTCTGGTTCTACGCGCCCCGCGGGACCGACGACGGCCTCTGGACCGGGAACGTCCTCGGCACGCTGGACGCCACCCTGGCCGGCGTCGTCAGCGGGTTCGAGCGGTGGGGCGGCACGGGCATCGCCGACTGCTGGACCACCCGGGAGTACTTCCTGCTCGACATGCTCGAGAGTGGCACCGACCCCTACAACTACGTCTGCAACGTCGGGCTCGAGGTCGGCTACCTGGTCGAGGCGGCGCCCGTCCTGCTGGCGCTGTCGGTCATCGGCCTCGCAGCGGCGTGGCGCAGCGACGACCCCGGCGTCCTGGTGCCGGGGGCGTTCATGTGGGGCGTCGCCAGCATCCTGGGCTACGCCGCCGGCACCGACATCATCTTCCCCTCGTGGCTGGCGGTCCACGCCGTCGTCGCGTTCGCCTTCCCCGCCGGCGCGGGGCTGGCGCTGCTCTGGCGGTGGTCCCGGGAGTCGATGGCCGACGAGGACCTCCTCGGCGCGCTGGTGGCGGGCGGCCTGGCCGTGCTGCTGGTGACCGCCATGGGCGGGGTCGCCGTCCAGCACGCCTACGCGCAGCCGTACGGCACCGACGAGTCCACCAGCATCGTCCAGTTCGCCCAGCCCGGTGGCGAGCTCGGGCCCGCCCTCGAGACCATCCGGCACACCGTCGACACCAACGACGGCGTCGACGTCCTCGCCTACGGGACGGACGTGGTGGACATGCGCACCGGCGGCACCTTCGAGCACCCCGCCTGCGTCAGGTGGTTGAGCCCGCTGTCGGCCATCTCCTGGACGCTGTACCGCTCGCAGGCCAGCGTCGAGTGCGTCGACGACGAGGGCAACCTCTCGACGACGGTCGAGCGGACGGACCCGCCGGTCGTCCTCAGCAGCGTCAACCAGTCCGACGTCGTCGACGCGGCGCTGGACGAGGACTACGTCAGCGGCACCTACCGGATGTACCGCAGCGAGGCCCCCGATCAGACGGTGGTCATCTACTTCGACACCGCGCAGGTCGAGGACCCGCCGACGGGCCGGACCGCCGGCGGATAGGCACGGCCGTGGTCATCGCCGGGCCGAGGCCTTTATCCACCGGCGTGGGCAACCCGCCACCGATGACCGTGACCTGTCCCGGGCCGACGCTGGGGGTCGTCGGCGGCGGACAACTGGGCCGGATGCTCGGCGAGGCGGCTGCGCCGCTGGGCGTCGACGTGGTCGTCTCGGACCCGACCCCGGACTGCCCCGCTGCCCCCGTCGTCGCCGACCAGGTCGTCGGCGACTTCGACCACGAGCCGACGGTGCGCGCGCTCGCCGACCGCGCCGACGTGCTGACCTACGAGATCGAACTGGCCGACCCGGACGCCCTCGAGCGGGTGGCCGAGGCGACCGGGACGCCCGTCCACCCCGCGCCGTCGACGCTGCGGACCATCCAGGACAAGCTCGTCCAGAAGCGCGCGCTGGCCGACGCCGGCATCCCCGTCCCGGCGTTCCGGGCGGTCGACGACGCCGAGGACCTGCTGGCCGCCGGCGAGGACCTCGGGTGGCCGGTGATGCTGAAGGCCCGCGAGGGCGGCTACGACGGCCGGGGGAACCTCCCCGTGGAGGGCCCCGACGAGGCAGCGGCCGCCATCGCCGACGTCGCGGGCCCCGCGATGGCCGAGGAGTTCCTCTCGTTCGACCGCGAGCTGGCGGTGATGGGCCTGCGCGGCGCCGACGACCGCCGGACCTACCCCGTCACCGAGACGGTCCACGAGGCCGAGATCCTCCGCGAGACCATCTCGCCGGCACGGACCGACGAGGCGACGCGCCGGCGAGCGACCGAGGTGGCCACCGACGTCCTCAACGAGCTCGACGGCCGCGGGGTGTTCGGCATCGAGCTGTTCGAGGTCAGCGAGCCGCACCGCGGCTCGAACAGGGGGAGCGACCCGCGTGCCGACGGCGACATCCTCGTCAACGAGATCGCCCCCCGGCCGCACAACTCGGGCCACTGGACCATCGAGGGCTGTCGGACGTCCCAGTTCGAGAACCACGCCCGCGCGGTGCTGGGCTGGCCGCTTGGGGCGACCACACGGCGATGTCCCACGGCGAGCGCGAACGTCCTCGGCGGCGTGGACGAGTCCCGGCCCGCCGAGCTGACCGGCGTCGAGGCGGTCCTCGGCGCCGACGGCGCCCACCTCCACTGGTACGGCAAGGACGAGGTCCGCCCACTGCGGAAGATGGGCCACGTCACCGTCACGGGCGGGGCCGAGGACCCGGGGGACCGCCTGGCTCGGGCGCGTGAGCTGGTCGATTCGGTTCGGTTCCTGTAGGACGTCCCGCGAGTCTCCGCCTCGGACCGCTCTCCCTGCCAGGGACGCTCGGCTGCGCGGACCGCATCCCATTGCTCGACCGCCACTACCGCCGGGAAAGTCCCGGGCCGCTGGACTCGGGAGCCGCTCGCGGTCGGTCGAGCGGGCCAGAACGTCCTACGCACTCCATACCCCGGAAGGTGGACACGGCCAACCACAACGACAAAGCCCCAGCCGCCCGCGTGGCCAGCCATGAGCCAGGAGGTCGACGCCCTCGTCGCCGACCTGCGAGCCGAGGCCGAGCGCGACAGACCGCCAGAGGACCGGCCGGAGGTCGGGATCGTCATGGGCTCGGACTCGGACCTGCCGACGATGGCCGGCGCCAGCGAGGCGCTGGCCGAACTGGGCTTCGCGGAGGTCACCGACTACGACGACCCGCCCGCGGCGCGGTTCACCTTCGAGTCCTACGTCGTGAGCGCCCACCGGACGCCGGAGCTCATGTACGCCTACGCCGAGACGGCGAGCGAGCGCGGGCTGGACGTGATCATCGCCGGCGCCGGCGGGAAGTCCGCCGACCTGCCGAACATGACCG
>CAYWNQ010000161.1:0-4908 GCA_964459695.1 uncultured Halobacteriales archaeon
ACCAACGAGGAGAACTACCTGATGGGCAAGTTCGCCCGCCAGGTGCTCGGGACCAACAGCGTCGACAACTGCAACCGGCTGTGTCACTCCTCGACGGTCGCCGGCCTCGCCCGGACGTTCGGCTACGGCGCGGCGTCGGTCTGCATGGACGACCTCGAGACCACCGACTGCTACCTCATCACGGGGTCGAACACGACCGAGGCCCACCCCGTCATCGCGACCCGCATCAAGCAGAACGTCCGCGACGGCGCCGACCTGGTGGTGTTCGACCCCCGCGAGGTCCAGATCGCCGAGTACGCCACCCAGTACAGCCAGATGAATCCGGGCTACGACGCGGTCTGGATCAACGCCATCACGCGCCACATCGTCGAGAACGACCTGTACGACGAGGCGTTCGTCGCCGAGCGGACGAGTGGCTTCGAGGCCGTCCGCGAGGCGGTCGCGGAGTTCACCCCCGACGTCGTCGAGGACGTCACCGGGGTCCCCCACGAGGAGATCGTCGCCGCCGCCGAGACCATCGCGGCGGCCGAGAGCTGCGTGTTCGGCTGGACGCTCGGCCTCACCGAGCACTCCCACGGCACCGAGAACGTCGTCGCGATGGCGAACCTCGCCGCCGTGACCGGCAACGTCGGGCGGCCGGGGGCCGGCGTCTCGCCGTTCCGCGGCCAGAACAACGTCCAGGGCGGCGGCGGGGACATGGGGCCGCTCCCGGACAACTTCCCGGGCTACCAGGACGTCGCCGACGACGAAGTCCGCGCGAAGTTCGAGGCGGCGTGGGACTGCGACATCTCCCCGGAGTACGGCTACTACACCACCCAGATGTTCCTCGCCGCCGACGACGGCGACGTCCGCGGGATGTACGTCATCGGCGAGAACGCGGCGCTGTCCGAACCCGGCGTCAACCACGCCGGGGAGGTGCTGGCCGACCTGGAGTTCCTCGTCGTTCAGGACCTCTTCGTCAACGAGACCGCCGAGTACGCCGACGTGGTGCTGCCGGCGTGCTCGTTCGTCGAGAAGACCGGGACGTTCACCAACACCGACCGGACCGTCCAGATGGTCAAGCAGGTGATGCCGCCGAAGGGCGACTCGCGGCCGGACTGGGTGATCCTCCAGGACCTGGCCAACCGGATGGGCCGCGACTGGGACTACGAGTCGACGGCGGAGGTGATGGAGGAGGTCAACTCGCTGACGCCGCTGTACGGGGGCGTGACCCACGAGCGCGTCGAGGCCGAGGGCGGTCTCCAGTGGCCCTGCCCCCACGAGGACCACCCCGGCACCGAGCGGCTCTACACCGACGAGTTCAACACCGAGGACGGCCGGGCGAACCTCCAGGGCATCGGCTACAGCGAACCCGCCGAGACGCCCGACGAGACCTACCCGTTCTCGCTCACGACCGGGCGCGTCCTCTACCAGTACCACACCGGCACGATGACCCACCGCGAGGAGGGCATCATGCAGTACACCCCGAGCGACTTCGTGGAGATCCACCCCGAGACCGCCGCCGAGTACGGCATCGGAAGCGGCGACCCGGTCCGGGTGACGTCCCGCCGCGGCGAGATCACCGTGCCGGCGCAGGTGACCGACCGGGTCGGCCCGGACACCCTGTTCGTGCCCATCCACTTCGCCGAGAGCGCCGTGAACCGGCTGACCGACGAGGAGCACCTCGACCCCGACGCGGCCACGCCCGAGTACAAGGTGTCCGCCGTCCGCATCGAGCCCGCCGACGGCGACGCCGACCGGGAGGCGGCCGACGTCGAGGCCGGCACGGGGGACGACTGACCATGGCCGAACCCCGCGACAGCTACCCCGAGCACGCCACCCACGGCGGCGCGGAGGCCGGCGACGACGCCACGGCGCTCCGGGCGGCGCTCGCCGAGCACGACGAGGAGCTCGCCGCCGCCGTCGAGCAGGTCGACGAGCTGGACGACGTCCTGACGACGGCGATCCTCGTGGTCGCGAGCGCCGACGAGGACGACGTCGAGTACGTCACCGAGTCGGTCGCGAACCTCGTGCGGGCCGGCGACGGGCTGAGCACCGCCGAGGCGGCGGTGCTGGCGACCGCGGTGGGCGAGAACGCCGACGAGCTGGCGGCGACGCTGGAGACGGTCGTCGCCCTCCAGCGCGAGGGCCACCTCGACGACCTGGAGACCCTCGCGACGGCGTTCGCCGGGTCGCTCTCGCCGGAGGAGGTCGAGGAGCTGGCGGCGACGCTCGAGGCCCACGGCACCGACGTCGTCGAGGCGACTGACGTCGTGGTCGAGCTCCACCGGTCGGGCGAACTCGCGGAGCTCGTCGAGCTCGCCCGGACGCTCTCGGCGCTGGACGTCGACGACGACGCCGTCGCCGGACTGAACGCCGTCCTCGGCGCGGTCGGGGAGGCCAACCGGACCGCCGAACCCGTCGGCCTCCTGGGCCTGCTCTCCGGGCTCCGGGGCCGGGACGCCCGCGCCGGCCTCGGCTACCTGCTCGCGCTGCTGCGGGCCCAGGGCCGGCGGCTCCGGGGCGACTGACGGAGGTGCTCGCGTGACCGACCAGTCGGGCGAGCGCCCGGCGACGGTGTGCCCGCGGTGTGCGGTGGGCTGCCACCTGGCCCGGCCGGCGGACGGCCCGCTGGCCGACGGCGTCGCGGGCCCCGCGAACCCGGAGGGCCGGCTCTGCGAGCAGGGCGTCTCGGCGTTCGACGGCCTCGAGGACGACCGCCTCACACGGCCCCTGGTCCGCCGGAACGGCGACCACGAGCCGGTCGCGTGGGCGACCGCCCTCGAGGCCGTCGCCGAGCGGTTCGGCGCCATCCTCGAGGCCGACGGCCCCGACGCGCTGGCGTTCCTCGGGGCGCCCCACTCCACCACCGAGGAGAACTACCTCCTGGGGAAGCTCGCCCGGCTGGTCGGCACGAACAACGTCGACAACCGGGCCCGGCTCTGTCACGCGGACACCGCCCGGGCGCTGTCCGACCGGCTCGGCTGGCCGGCGACGACCGGCGGTCTCGAGCACCTCGCCGCGGCCGACGTCATCGTCGTGGCGGGCGCGAACCCCGCCGAGCGCCAGCCGGTGGCGTTCAACGGGTTCGTCAGGCCGGCGGTGAACGACGGCGCGACGCTGGTCCACGTCGACCCCGTGGGCAACCGGACGACGCGGCTGGCCGACGTCCACCTCGCGCCCCGGCCCGGGACCGACGCGCTCGTGTTCGACCTGCTGAGCGCGCACGTCCTCGACGCGGGCGGGGTCGACAGCTCGTTCGTCGCCGAACGCACCCGGGGCGCCGAGGCGTTCGCCGCCGCGCTGGCCGACCGTGACCCCGACCGCGTGGCGAGGGTCGCGGGCGTCGACCGCGACGAGGTCGCCCGGGTCGGGGACCACGTCGCCGGCGCCGACCGGGTCGCCGCGCTGGTCGGGACCGGCATCGAGGACGACGCCGGGGGCGGCGACGCCGCCGGTGGCGCGACGGCGGCCGGGACCGGCTCGGGCTCCGACGGGGCGGCCGCGCCGGGAGCACTGCTCGACCTGCTCCTGCTGACCGGCAACTTCGGGCGCCCCGGGACCGGGCTGTACGTGCTGCGGGGCCTCGTCAACGAGCAGGGCGCGACCGACGCCGGCTGCGTCCCGGACCGCCTCCCGGGCCACCAGCCCGTGACCGACCCCGCGGCCCGCGCCCGGGTCGAGTCGGAGTGGGGCCGTCCGCCGCCCGCCGAGCCGGGGCTGACCGCGACCGAGATGCTCGCGGCGTTCGGCGACGGCATCCGGGGCGCGCTCGTGGTCGGCGAGAACCCGGCCGTCTCGAAGCGCGAGTCCGACTGGGTCCGGCGGCGGCTGGCGGCGCTGGACGCCCTGGTCGTCCTCGACGTCGCCCCGAACCGGACGACCCGCCACGCCGACGTCGTCCTCCCCGCCGCGGCGGGCGTGGAGAAGGCGGGGACGGTCACCAGCCTCGACCGGCGGGTCCAGCGACTCCGGCCGACCGCCGCGCCGCCCGGCGAGGCCCGGCCGGACTTCGCCGTCCTCTGTGACATCGGCGGGCGGCTCGTCGACGACGCCGACCAGTTCGCCTACCCGGACGTCGGGGCGGCGTTCGACGAGCTGGCGCGGGTCGCGCCGACCCACGCCGGCGGCTCGGACGCCGGCGGCCGGCGGTGGCCGTTCGACGGCGACGACGTGCTCTACCGCGACGCGTTCGCGACCGCCGACGGCCGGGCCCCGTTCCGGACGCCCGGGCCGGTGGCCGAGCCCGCGGAAGGGGACGGCCTCCGGCTGGTGACCGGCGGTCGGACCGGCGAGTTCGCGGCCGACGCCGCGGCCGTGCTCCGGATGCACCCGGCGGACGCGGGCGAGCGGGGCCTGGCGGGGGCCGACGCAGTCGCCGTCGCGGCTGACGACGTCGCGGTGACGGCGACGGTCGATCCCGACGAGGCCGTCCGGCGGGGGACGGTCTACCTCCCGGCGCCGGTGGCGGACCCGCTCCTGCGGGTCGGCGCCGAGACCGTGACCGTCGAACCGGCGTCGCCGGCTCAGTAGACGGCGGCGTCCCAGGCCAGCGAGACCGGCCCCTGGGCCCCCGCGCCCGCCGGGCGCCTGACGTCGACCCCGTACTCGAGCACCGTCACGTGCCGGAACCGGTGGCCGCCGCGCCTGACCGTCCGCGTCACCACCCGCGTGAGCCGGCCCGTGTCGCGGTCGACCGTCGCCGTCACGCCGGCCCACTCGTCCTCGACGGTCCCGAGGGCCACGCCGCCGGCCAGGAGGGCGGGGCGCTCGCGGCAGCGGGCGAGGGCGGCCCGGACCATGGCCCCGGGTCACCGGCGCGTCACAAAACGGTACCGCCGGACTCAGCGGCGCCGTCCAGAGTAGCGATCGACAGTATCGGAGGCTCCTGTGGGAAGGGAATGCCCAGGTCTCAGCACGACCACCGCC
>CAYWNQ010000162.1:0-4874 GCA_964459695.1 uncultured Halobacteriales archaeon
ACGTCGAGCGGTTCTACCGCGACGCCAAGATCACCCAGATCTACGAGGGCACCACGGAGATCCAGAAGAACATCATCGCCCGGGAGCTCCAGGACAAGGGCCTGTAGGGGAGTCCGGTCGTTCGATTCTCGACGTCCGGACCGGACTCCCGGCCGTTCGAACCGACGAATAGTGGCTGGCAGCCCGGGTCGCTGGCGAGCGTGCTCGAGAGCCACCACCGCCCGGAAAGCCCCGGGTCGAGCGTGAGGTCGGGCCACAGGCGCGACCTCTGCGTTCCGTCGCGGCTCCGCCGCGACGCGGGCGGCGGGCTTTCCAGGGCGGTACTGTCATCCATCACGACTCTAAACAGAACGGTGTCACTGAACCATCGACAGCCTTTTTCCGGACCAACCCTGACCGTCGACATACGCATGGGCGACGGCGACCGTCCCGAACGCGCTCGCGCCACGCCGACCGCCCGGTGTCGCTGTTGCTGTCGCTGATTCTCCCGGTCGTCGCGGCTGAGGCCCGTGCCGGCCGTCCCTCGATCGCACCGCCCCAGGCCACCGACACGACACCACACACCGATGCTCGACCGACTCCGCGACGACGTCCGCACCGCACTCGCCAAGGACCCCGCCGCGACCAGCGTCCCGACCGTGCTGCTGTACCCCGGTCTCTGGGCCGTCTGGGCCTACCGCGTCGCCCACTGGCTCCACGGGCGGGGCCTGTCGTTCACCGCCAGGCTCGTCTCCCAGGCCGTCCGGCTGGTCACCGGGGTGGAGATCCACCCCGCCGCCACGGTCGGCCGCCGGCTGTTCATCGACCACGGCGCCGGCGTCGTGGTCGGCGAGACCGCCGAGATCGGCGACGACGTGCTGCTGTACCACGGCGTCACCCTCGGCGGCGACTCGATGCGCCGCGAGAAGCGCCACCCGACCCTGGGCGACGGCGTCAGCGTGGGGGCCAACGCCACGCTCGTCGGCGCCATCACCGTCGGCGAGGGTGCGACGGTTGGCGCCGGCGCCGTCGTCGTCGATGACGTGCCGCCGGGGGCGACCGTGGCCGGCAACCCGGCGCGGCGGGTCGACGGTCCCGAGGAGCCGACCGTCGAGACACCGACCGACGCCGACGGCGCGGCGGTCGACTGCTCCACGTAGCGAAAGGCAGTTGGCACCGGCCGCCGTGGCGTGTACCGTGACCGCCGACCCCCACGACCACCTCCGGGCCGACGACCTCCTGGGCCCGCTGGTCGCCGAGTACGGCGAACTCGCGGTCGAGCCGGCCGACGACTTCTTCGAGCGGTTCGTGGTCTCCATCCTGCGCCAGCAGGTGTCGATGGCTTCGGCGTCGGCGATCCGCGAGCGGCTGTTCGACGCCGTCGAGGTCACGCCGGCGGGCGTCCTCGCCGCCGACGAGGCGACGTTGCTCGACTGCGGCCTCTCCGGTCAGAAGGCCCGCTACGTGACCGCCCTCGCCCGGGCGTTCCGCGAGGAGGGCTACAGCCGGGCGTACTTCGCGGACATGACCGACGACGCCGTCCGCGCGGAGCTGACGGAAATCCCCGGCGTGGGGCCCTGGACCGCCGACATGCAGCTGATGTTCTCGCTGGGCCGTCCCGACGTGTTCCCGGTCGGGGACCTCGGCATCCGGAAAGGGATGGTGACGCTGTACGGCGAGGACCTCGACCGCGCGGAGATGGTCGAGCGGGCCGAGCGGTGGGCGCCCCACCGGAGCTACGCGTCGCGGTACCTCTGGCGGCTCGAGGAGGACGACGCCGACCCGCTGTCCGACGCCTGAGTCGTTCGCCGGAGAACTCCTCCTCGGCCTCGTCGGCGTCGGCCCGCCGGCTCCGGGCCGGCCGTCGGGCACGACAATCGGCAGCCGTGCCCGGATGCAGTAACTACTTTATCCGGGGCGGACCCAGCCACGAGCACATGAGCCAGTCGTACGACAGGGGCCTGGTCGAGGACTTCGGCCGGTGGCGGGAGTTCTCGGCGGGGATGTGGGCCTGGATCCTCCACAAGTTCACCGGCTGGGTGCTCATCGGCTACCTGTTCACCCACATCGCCGTGCTGAGCACGGCGACGATCGGCGCGGCCACCTACAACGACACGCTCCAGGGCCTGGAGGCGCTGCTGGTCGTCCGCGTGATGGAGGTGGGCCTGCTGGCGGTCGCGGTGTTCCACATCCTCAACGGCGTCCGGCTGCTGCTGGTCGACCTCGGCCTCGGGCTCGAGGCCCAGGACACCAGCTTCTACGCGTCGCTGGTGCTGACGGCGGTCATCGTGCTGGCGAGCATCCCGACCTTCCTCCAGGGGGCGGTCTGAGATGGCGGAGTACTACTCCTCGTTCGAGCGGGGCGGCACGCGGTGGCTGCTCCAGCGCGTCACGGCGGTGTTCCTGATCGCCGTGCTGGCCTTCCACTTCCTGCTGCTGCACTTCGTCAACCACGCCGCCGAGATCCAGCTGGCCGGCACCCAGGCCCGGATGAGCCAGTTCGGCTACTTCGCGACGATGGTGGCGTTCCTGGTGACGGCGACGTTCCACGGCGTCAACGGCGTCTACAACGCCCTGATCAACCAGGGCCTGTCGGGCACCCGGAAGACCGCCGTCAAGTGGGTGCTGGTCGCCGCCAGCGTGCTGCTGGTCGCACAGGGCGTCAGGGTCGCGGTCGTGATGGCGGGGATCGCACCATGAGCACGGAACCCACCGGGGCCGAGGCCGACGCCGAGGGCGAATCGGAGGCCGAGGAGACGGCTGAGCAGTCCGCCGAGTCGCCCCACCAGCAGCGCCGGCTGGCCGACAAGCAGCGCCGCGCCGACGAGACCAGTGCCCGCCAGCGGGCCGAGGAGGAGGTCGCCGCCGCCGACCGGACGGCCGCCCTGAAGGTGTTCCGGTACGACCCGGAGGTCCCGGCGAAGGCCGAGCCCCGGTTCGACAGCTTCCGGGTGCCGTTCCGCCGGGGGATGACAGTGCTGGACGCGCTCATCTACGCCCGGGACCACTACGACTCCTCGCTCACGTTCCGGCACTCCTGCCGGCAGGCGGTCTGTGGCAGCGACGCGCTGTTCATCAACGGTCGCCAGCGGCTGGCGTGCAAGACACAGCTCGCCGACCTCGACCGGCCCGTCCGGGTCGAGCCGCTGCCCCACCAGGACGTCGTGAAGGACCTCGTCGTCGACATGGAGCACTTCTACGACCAGATGCACGCCGTCGAGCCGTACTTCCAGGAGGAGGACCTCCCGGACGGCCTGGAGGAGCAGCGCCAGAGCCGACAGAACCGCGAGGAGATCAAGATGTCGACCCGGTGCATCTGGTGTGGCGCCTGCATGTCCTCGTGCAACATCGCCGCCGGCGACAACCAGTACCTCGGGCCGGCGGCCATCAACAAGGCCTACCGGTTCGCGATGGACGAGCGGGAGGGCGACGACCTCAAGGAGGAGCGTCTGGAGCTGCTGGAACAGGAGCACGGCGTCTGGCGGTGCCAGACCCAGTTCTCCTGCACGGAGGTCTGCCCGAAGGACATCCCGCTGACCGAGCACATCCAGGAGCTCAAGCGCGAGGCGGTCAAGAGCAACCTCAAGTTCTGGTAGCGGGTCGGGGGCTCTCTCGGTGCCCACACACGACCGATATCGGGAGCGGCGCTACCGACCCCGTATCAGCGCGACGTTGCCGGCCGCCGCCCCTGCGAGCCGCTCGGTGACCGTCCCGTACACGGGCCCCTCCCCGTCGGTCCTGTCGGAGAGACCGATGCAGACGGTGTCGTACCCGTCGATGGCGTCGAGGACAGCGTCGTCGACCGCGTCGCTCACCACCACCTCGGCGTCGTACTCCCCGGGGTTGAGTCCGGCGTCGGTGGCGATCTCCTCGACGACCGCCCGGCCGGCGGTCATGGGGTCGGCAGCTGCCGGCGACTGGACGTACAGGAGGGTCGGCACGGCCCCGTCGACGGTCGCGAACTCGGCCGCGCGGCGGGCGACGGTGGCCGCGTTGGGCCCGGGCGCGACGAGCGCGACCGGCGAGCCGACGGCGTCGTCCCGGAGCGCCACGAGCGAGACGTCACAGTCGGCGGTCTCGACGACGGGATCGGTGGTGTGGCCGAACGCGAACTCGCCGTCACCGACCGCCCCGTCCCACCCGAGCAGGAGCTGGTCGGCCGCCTCGGCCGATGCGACGTCGACGATGGCGGGGCCGACCTCCGGGGCGACGACCGCCCGGGTCCGGAGTCGGACGTCCATCTCCTCGGCCACGTCGCGGGCGTTCCGGAGGAGGGCCCGCTGGTGGTCGACCCGGTCGGACTCGAGGTTCCGGAGCGGTGCGTCGGCGGGACCCTCGACGACGTTGACGGCCACCAGCTCCGGCTCCCCCCGGTCGGCGTTGGCGCGGGCGGTGGCCGCGGCGAGCCGGAGCAGGCCGTGCTGGGTCGCCGGGTTGGCGACCGGGACGACGACGCGGTAGGCGTCCGCCGGCCGGCCGGCGATGGCCTCGCGGAGCAGGCCCTCGCTCGTGTCGCGGCCACGCGCGTAGGCGACGTACCAGCCGACCCCTAGCCCGACGATGCCGGTGCCGATCAGGAGGATGGTCGGCGCCATCTGGGAGATCACGAGCACCGTGAGGCAGGCGCCCACCACGGGCACCGCGGGGTACAGTGGCCCCGGAAGCGCGAAGCTCGGCTCGTACTCGTCGGGCTCGGTTCGCCGGAACACGACGAGTGCGACGTGGACGAGCAGGTAGGCGACGAGGAAGCTGAAGCTGGCGGTCTCGGCCAGCAGTGCGATGATGGTCTCGACGCGCAGCCCGAGCGCGACGAGCAGGGCGGTCACGCCCCCCGTGGCCACGATCGCCCGGTGTGGCGTGTAGAACCGGTCGTGGCTCTCGTTGAACCAGTCGCT
>CAYWNQ010000163.1:0-4859 GCA_964459695.1 uncultured Halobacteriales archaeon
CAGCTCGAGGACTCGATGCACGCCACCCGCGAGGAGGCCAAGCAGCGCGCCGTCGAGTCCGTCGAGCGCGTGGCCGAGTCGGGCGCGACCTGCATGTTCTCCCCGATGGACGCCACCCGGACCGACGAGTCGTTCCTCGTCGAGGTCATCGAGGCAGTCGACGAGGCCGGCACCGACTGGGTGAACATCCCGGACACCTGCGGGGTCGCCACGCCCGGCCGGTTCCGGGACCTGATCGCGGCGGTCGGCGACCACACCGACGCCAACATCGACGTCCACACCCACGACGACTTCGGCCTGGCCGCCGCCAACGCCCTGTCGGGCTACGAGGCGGGCGCCGCCCAGGCCCAGGTGTCGGTCAACGGCATCGGCGAGCGCGCCGGCAACGCGGCCTACGAGGAGGTCGTGATGGCGCTGGAGTCGGTCTACGACGTCGACACCGGCATCGACACGACCCGGATCACCGAGATCTCGCGGGTCATCGAGGGCATGTCCGACATCGGCGTGCCTGCGAACAAGCCGGTCGTGGGCGCCAACGCGTTCAGCCACGAGAGCGGCATCCACGCCGCAGGGATCATCGAGAACTCCGACACCTTCGAGCCGGGGGTGATGACCCCGGAGATGGTGGGCGCCGAGCGCGAGCTGGTGCTGGGCAAGCACACCGGCCAGCACTCCGTCCGCGAGCGCCTGACCGAGGCGGGCTACGCCCCGACCGACGAGGAGGTCCGGGCCGTCACCCGCCGGGTGAAGGACTACGGCGCCGAGTCCCAGCGGGTGACCGTCGAGGAGCTGGAGCGGTTCGCCGAGGAGATCGGCGTCAGCGAGACCGAGGAGGTCAGGGCCTGACGATGGCCCGCTCACGGACCGCGGCGCCGTGCCAGCGGCGCGCCGAGCCCCGCAAGCGTTGCACGCCGCGACAGGGTTATGGGCCGGGGCCGCGCACGGCCGACCGCACCGATGACCGCCGCGTCGCGCCGACCGGGCGTTCGCCCGACCGACAGCGCCGCGGCGACGCCGATCGTAGGGGCGCCCGCGCCCCACCAGTAGCCCGTTCTCCCGACCCGTCCGCACCGGCGACCGACCACACCCAGGACCACCAGATGCACCACCGAGACCCCCACACATGAGCGAGCAAGCGACGCCCGTCTCCCCCACGACGGAGACCGAAGCCGACCCCGACGCGACCGACGCGGCGACCGCCGATGAGGTGACGACCGGCGCCGAGGCCGCCGTCGCCGCGCTCCGGGCTGCCGGCGTCGAGCACCTGTTCGGCGTCCAGGGGGGCGCGATCATGCCCGTCTACGACGCCCTGTACGACGCCGAGGACCTCACGCACGTGACGATGGCCCACGAGCAGGGCGCGGCCCACGCCGCCGACGCCTACGGAATCGTCAGCGGCGAGCCCGGCGTCTGCATGGCCACGTCCGGCCCGGGCGCCACGAACCTGGTGACCGGGCTGGCCGACGCCTCGATGGACTCGGACCCGGTCGTGGCGCTGACCGGCCAGGTCCCGACGGACTTCGTCGGCTCGGACGCGTTCCAGGAGACCGATACCGTCGGCGTGACCACGCCCATCACGAAGCACAACTTCTTCGCCGGCGACGCCGACGCCGTGGGCGAGGACGTCGGCCAGGCGGTCGCGCTGGCCGCCGAGGGCCGGCAGGGCCCGACGCTGGTCGACCTGCCCAAGGACGTCACCCAGGCCGAGACCGACGTCGAGCCGGGGCCGCCCGAGGCACCCGACACCCACGACCCGCCGACGACCGCCGACGAGGACGCGGTCGCCGCGGCCGCCGAGGCCGTCGCGACCGCCGACCGCCCCGTCATCCTGGCGGGCGGCGGCGTCGTCAAGGGCGAGGCCACGGCGGAGCTCCGTGCGTTCGCCACCGACTACGAGATCCCGGTCATCACCACGATGCCGGCCATCGGGGCGTTCCCGGAGGACCACGAGCTGGCCCTGGAGATGGCCGGCATGCACGGCACCGGCTACGCCAACATGGCCATCACCATGTGTGACTGCATGCTGGCCGTCGGGACGCGGTTCGACGACCGGCTCACCGGCGGCATCGAGACGTTCGCGCCGGACGCCGAGATCGTCCACGTCGACATCGACCCCGCCGAGATCTCCAAGAACGTCGAGGCGGACGTCCCGGTCGTCGGCGACGCAGCCGCCGTCATCGACCAGCTCGACGAGGCGATGCCCGGCGCCCCGCGGGCCGACGACTGGCGCGAGCAGTGCCGCGACTGGAAGGACGACTACCCCCTGGAGTACGAGACGCCGACGGACCGGCCGGTCAAGCCCCAGTACGTCGTCGAGGCGTTCGACGAGGCGACGGGCGACGACGCCATCGTGACCACCGGGGTCGGCCAGCACCAGATGTGGGCCTGCCAGTACTGGACGTTCACGCGACCCCGGACCTGGGTCTCCAGCCACGGACTGGGCGCGATGGGCTACGGCCTCCCGTCGGCCATCGGCGCGCGGCTCGCCGCGGCCGACGACCAGGACGTCGTCTGCTTCGACGGCGACGGATCGTTCCTGATGACCTGCCAGGAGCTGTCGGTCGCGGTCCGGGAGAACCTCGACATCACCGTCGTCATCCTGAACAACGCCGCCGTCGGCATGGTGCGCCAGTGGCAGGACGCGTTCTACGACGAGCGCCGGATGGCCTCGGAGTACCCCTGGGTGCCGGAGTTCGACCTGCTGGCCGAGGCGTTCGGCGCCCGCGGGTTCCGCATCGACACCTACGAGGAGGCCGACGACGTCGTCGCGTCGGCGCTCTCCTACGAGGGCCCCTCGGTCGTCGACGTCCATATCGACCCCGAGGAGAACGTCTACCCGATGGTCCCCAGCGGCGGGGACAACGGCCAGTTCGCCCTGTCGGGGGACCAGCTATGACGGGCGAGCTGGCGGGCCCGGCACCGGGCGAGCGCGACCGGCCGACCGGGCGGCGCAACGCCCAGGGCATCCGCATCGACCCCGCGGTCGCCGCCGAGCCCGAGCCCCGCCGGACGGTCATCTCGGCGCTGGTCAAGCACGAGCCCGGCGTGCTGTCACGGGTGTCGGGGCTGTTCAGCCGGCGACAGTTCAACATCGAGTCGCTGACCGTCGCCGACACGCAGAACCCCGACTGGGCCCGCATCACCGTGGTCGTTGAGGAGCCCGACCCCGGCATCGACCAGATCGAGAAGCAGCTCGACAAGATCGTGCCGGTCATCCACGTCCGGGAGCTGGCCGACGACGCGGTCCGCCGGGAGCTGGTGGTCGTGAAGCTCGACGGCGACCAGCCCGAGAAGGTCCAGGCCATCACCCAGATGTACGACGGCCGGACGCTGGACGCCGGTCCCGAGACCATCACCGTCGAGCTGACCGGCGGCGAGGGCAAGATCGACGACGCCATCGACGCCTACCGGCAGTTCGGCATCCGCGAGATCGCCCGCACCGGCCAGACCGCGCTGGCGCGGGGCGCGACCAGGACGGCGGTGGTTCCCGACCGCCTGCGGGAGGACGACCAATGAGCGACGAGTTCACCACGACAGTCTACTACGACGAGGACGCCGACGCATCGATCATCCGCGACCGGACCGTGGCCGTGCTGGGCTACGGCTCGCAGGGCCACGCCCACGCGCGCAACCTGGCGGACAGCGGCGTCGACGTGGTCGTCGGCCTCCGGGAGGACTCCGCCTCGCGGGCCGACGCCCGCGACGCCGGCCTGGACGTGACCACGCCACGGGCCGCCGCCGAGCGCGCCGACGTCGTCTCGATGCTGGTGCCCGACACCGTCCAGCCGGCGGTCTACGACGACATCGAGTCGGCGCTGGAGCCGGGCGACACGCTCCAGTTCGCCCACGGCTTCAACGTCCACTACGGCCAGATCCAGCCGGGCGAGGACGTGGACGTCACCATGATCGCCCCGAAGTCCCCCGGCCACCTCGTCCGGCGCAACTACGAGGCCGACCAGGGGACGCCGGGGCTGCTGGCGGTGTACAACGACGCCACCGGCGACGCGACGGACGTCGCGCTGTCGTACGCCCGGGCCATCGGCTGCACCCGCGCCGGCGTCGTGGAGACGACGTTCCGCGAGGAGACCGAGACCGACCTGTTCGGCGAGCAGGCGGTCCTCTGTGGCGGCGTCACCAGCCTCGTCAAGCACGGCTACGAGACGCTTGTCGACGCCGGCTACAGCCCCGAGATGGCCTACTTCGAGTGCATGAACGAGCTGAAGCTCATCGTCGACCTGATGTACGAGGGCGGGCTGGCCGAGATGTGGAACTCGGTGAGCGACACCGCCGAGTACGGGGGCCTCAGCCGCGGCGACGAGATAGTCGACGAGGCGGTCCGCGAGAACATGGAGGACTGTCTCGAGGGCGTCCAGGACGGCACCTTCGCCCGGGAGTGGATCGCCGAGAACCAGGCCGGCCGGCCGAGCTACCGCCAGCTCCGCCAGGCCGAGGCCGACCACGACATCGAGGCCGTCGGCGCCGAGCTCCGGGAGCTGTTCGCGTGGGACGAGGCCGCCGACGAGCCGGAGGTGGCCGCCGATGACTGACCGGCTCGCCGACGTCGACCACACCGACCCCCACACGGACGAGTCGTTCGGCGCCACCCAGGTGTACGACCGCGGCAAGACCGTCGTCGCCGACGGGGGCGAGGCCGACGCGGACCCCGAGGTCGACGAGACCGAGGGAGCGGTCGACGACCCGGACACGATGGACGACGTCGCCCACGAGCCGCCCCACGACGACGTGGGCGCCCAGGGCGCCTACGAGCGCGGGGAGCCGACGGCACCCACCGATGAGTGAGGGAACGCTGTACGACGAGGTGTGGGAGCGCCACCGGGTCACCACGCTGCCCAACGGCC
>CAYWNQ010000164.1:0-4760 GCA_964459695.1 uncultured Halobacteriales archaeon
CCGTGCTCGCCTCGCTGGAGACGGCCCGCGGCGACGGCGACGGCCTCGACGAGGTCACCATCAGCCTCCTGGTCGCGGCCAAGAACGAGGAGCTGCTGTACGACATCAGCAAGTGGGGCGAGGACGTCGGCATCGCCTCGAAGGCGACGTTCTCCCGGACGAAGACCCGCCTCGAGGAGCTCGGGCTCCTGGACACCGAGAAGGTGCCCATCGACGTCGGGCGGCCGCGGCTCCGCCTGAAGCTCGGCGACGAGCGGCTCCGTGACGTCGACGTCGCCGAGTTCGCGGGCACCGCCCAGTCGGTCATCGACAGGGGCGAGGCGGCGTCCTGACGCGGGATTTATCCTCGGCCGGGTCCATCCACCGCCGATGAGCGAGTTCGCTGGGGATCGGCCGTGACGACCGTCGGCGTCGCCGGGACCGGCCCGGGTGCCGCGGCGGCCGCAGCGGTCCTCGAGGACGTCGACGTCGCCGTCGCGACGGTCGACCCCGGGGCGACCGAGCCGGGGCTCTCCGTGGTCGTCGGTCCCGCCGGCGCGACCGCGTTCGGGCGCGCCCACGACGCCCGCGGCCGGGAGGCGCCCTGGCTCGCGGTCGAACTCGGTGGCGTCGGCGGCCGCGGCGTCCCCGGCGTCGAGGCCGCCATCTCCGGGTTCGGCCCCGACACGGCGTGCTACGACTGCCTCCGGACCCGGGTCGCCGCGGGTGCCGACGACGAGCCGGCCGACCCCGCCGAGGAGGACCCGCCGACGGCCAGGCTGGCCGGGACCGTCGCCGGCCGGGAGACCGCACGGCTCCTGGAGGGCGCCGAGTCACCCGTCCTCGGCGGCGTCCTCGAGGTGCCCCACGCCCGGCGCCGGGTCCTCCCCGCGCCGGGCTGTGGCTGCGGTCCGGACCCCGACCGGTCGCTCCGGCGCGACCACGTCGACCGGGACCTCGAGGCGTCGCTGGAGCGTGCCGAACGCGCCCTGGACCCCCGCGTCGGGGCGGTCGCGGAGGTCGGCGAGGCCGAGTCGTTCCCGGCGCCGTACTACCTCGCGACGCTGTCGGACACGACCGGGGTCTCCGACGCCGCGGCGGCGGAAAACGCCGCCGGCGTGTCGGCCGACTGGAACGCGGCATTCATGAAGGCCCTCGGCGAGGGCCTGGAGCGGTACTGCGCCGGGGTCTACCGGACGGCGTCCTTCCGCCGGGCCCCGGCGGCGGACCTCGACGGCGCCGTCGACCCGGAGTCGTTCGTGCCGCCGGTGGCCGCCGACCCGCCGCGCTGGATACGGGGCGAAGACCTCCACGACGGCTCCGCGGCCTGGCTCCCGGCCGGGCGGGTCGTGTTCCCGCCGCCGGCGTCGAGCGACTGGGGCGGGATAACGACCGGGCTGGGGCTGGGCAACGGGGGTGCCGACGCACTGCTCTCCGGGCTCTCGGAGGTTATCGAGCGCGACGCGGCGATGCTCTCGTGGTACTCGACCGTCGACCCGCTCGGGCTGTCCGTCGACGACGAGGGGTACGCCGAGCTCGTCGGCCGCGCCCGCGCCGTCGACCTCGACGTCTCTGCCGTCCTGCTCACCCAGGACGTCGACGTCCCGGTGGTCGCGGCCGCGGTCGAGCGGTCGGCCTGGCCCCGGTTCGCCGCCGGCTCCAGCGCGGCCCTCGACGTCGCCGCCGCGGCCCGGGGGGCGCTGGCGGAGGCGCTCCAGAACTGGATGGAGCTGCGCGGGATGGGCCCCGACGACGCCGCGTCGGAGGGCGCCATCGGGGAGTACGCGACCGAGCCGGGCCCGGCGTCGTCGTTCTTCGACCCCGACACGACCGTCCCGGCGGCGAGCGTGGGCCCCTCCTCGCCGCCGACCGGGGCCGCGGCGCTCGACGCGACCCTCGACCGGCTGGCCGACGCGGCCCTGGAGGCCTACGCCGTCCGGCTCACCACCCGCGACGTCGAGGTTCTAGGGTTCGAGGCCGTCCGGGTGCTGGTCCCGCGGGCCCAGCCGCTGTTCACGGGCGAGCCGACGTTCGGCGACCGCGCCCGCGAGGTGCCGGCGTCGATGGGGTACGAGCCGCGCCTCGACCGGGCCCACCACCCGTTCCCCTGACTCAGATGCCGAACGTGACCCGCAGCATGTCGCGGCTCCCCGGGCCCAGCCCGACGGCGAGGATGGCGACCAGCAGCAGGATGGCGTAGCGCGGGGAGTCCTCGAAGACGGTCTCGTCGAACACCCAGACGACGACCGTCGCCGCGACCAGCTTCACCACGAGGAACGGCCAGGAGTCCCCGATGGCCGCCGAGAGCCCCGCCGGCTGGACCGACTGGGTGACGTCGATGATGGCGCGGTTGACCGGGTGCTTGGCCCCGTACTGGAGCGTCTCCGGCAGCCCGATCTCGGCGGTCCAGTCGGCGGCGAGCACGTTGGCGACGCCGTCGACGGCGTGGCCGAAGATCACGACCAGCCCGACCCGCCCCGTGCCGGCGTTGATGCCCGGGGCGAGCCGCTCGGCGCCGAGGTAGACGGCCCCCGCGAGCACGCCGGCCAGGCCCAGGGTCAGGACGGTGACCTGGGGGTACCACCCCACGTAGTCCGCGGTGAGCCCGAGCCAGGCCAGGTAGCCGACCGTCACGAGCGTCGCCACCGTCCCGACGGCCGCCACCGGGCGGTCGTAGCCCGAGAGGTGGCCGGCACGGGAGGCCCGGACGGCGACCCACAGCGCGACCAGCACCAGCGCGAAGACGCTGAAGTAGATGACCGGCGAGATGATCAGCGCGTTCCAGGGGTAGGCGATGAACTGGCCGGCGCCCTCCGGGACCGCGTCGTTGGCGTCCTCGACGACCCGGAGCGCGCCGCCGAAGAACATGAACGGGACGAGCGCGTAGAACGTCCCCTTCCGGGTGCCCACCTCGAGGCGGCGCAGCAGGAACAGCACGCCGACCAGCATGAACAGCAGCACGACGGCATAGCCCACCTCCGAGACCACGGTGTAGCCCGGCTCGGCCACGACCCGGCCGGCGGTCTCGGCGCAGCTCCCGCCGGCGTAGACCAGCTCCGTCGAGCCGCCCTCCTTCACGGCACACCGGGCGTTGTGCGCGTCTGCGTACACCGGGCCCCAGAAGTAGTGCCAGAGGAACCGGTCCCAGACCGCCCGCGGGAGGGCGAGGGCGCCGCCGACGAGCGCGAGGGTCGCCGCGACGGCGGCGACCACCCACGCCCGGGCGGCGTCGAGACGTCCGTTCGGGACCTCCATGTGGGGTCTCCGGGCCGTCGTTGCTTTGAGCGTTGTGATGGGCTGCGGTCCCGACGCGCTACCGGTCCCGCTCCTCGGCGACGGCGGCGCCGGCGCGGGCGGCGCTCTCGGCGACAGGTGCGCGCTCGACCGTCTCCTCGTCCATGCGGGCGCTCCGGGCGGACCGGAGAAAGACCGTTCGGTGAATACCGGAGCAGCAACGGAGGATGATGCGAGGGCAAGACGCTCCGTCTTGCCGCACTCTCGCGAGTGCGGGGGATGGGATTCGAACCCATGGACCACCGTCACCTCGGTTCCCTCGGTGACGGGGTTGCGCTCGCGCTGCTCGCACAACCACCGGGAGACGGTCCCGCTCGCGCCGGCGTTCGCTCCGCTCACGCACGGCACTCGCGGGCTGCGACTCCCGAGCCCTCGTTCGCTCGCGCCGCTCGCTCACGAGGACCCTACGGGAGCGGACCGAAGGATGATGCGAGGGCAAGACGCTCCGTCTTGCCGCACTCTCGCGAGTGCGGGGGATGGGATTCGAACCCATGGACCCCTACGGGAGCGGATCTTGAGTCCGCCGCCGTTTCCGGGCTTGGCTACCCCCGCACGCGTGTCCGCGGTCGACCGAACGCCGGGGCCGGATAAAGGTTACACGGACCGTGACCGGCGGGCCTTTGGCCCAGGCGGTCCTACCGGCACCCGATGGACGACCACACCCGCGACCCGTCGGTCGAACCCCCGCCGGGCGACGGACCGGGGCCGACGGGGTGGACCGGCGACCGCTGGGAGCACGCGACCCTCCGGCGGGCGACGGTCCACGGCGTGGCGCTGTTCAACGACGTCGCCTACCACGACAGCCACGACTGCTTCGAGGACGAGTGGTACAACTACGGGCGGGGCTCGACCGAGAGCCAGTTCTGCCACGGGATGGTCCAGGTCGCCGCGGGGGCGTACAAGCACGTCGACTTCGAGGACGACGACGGGATGCGGTCACTGTTCGAGACGGCACTGTCGTACCTCGCCGGCGTGCCCAACGACTTCTATGGCGTGGACCTGCTGGACGTGCGAACGACGCTGACGAACGCCCTTACCGATCCCACAGCGGTAGACGGATGGCAAATCCTCCTCGACGGGGAGCGACCTGGAGCGGGACCGGAGGACTACGAACACGCCGAACGACTGGAGTGAGTCCGTTCGGAATCCCAACTGATAGGAAACCCGTGCTGAGTACGGAGTATGGGGCCAGCAGACAGTTCTCGTAGATCCGACGGATACTGGTCGGAACAGCCGACTACTCGACCCTGCACACCAACCAGGGACAGATCTACGACGCCTCGCCCTCCGCTCTCCCCGTATCGACCAAGTGACCGAACGCCTGGAGTGCGTTCGACCCCTCCGACGTCAGCGTGACGAACTTCTGTCGACCAACCCGCTCAGTTGTTATGTATCCCTTCTCGCTGAGCGGCTCGACGACGTGACGATCAAGCAGTCTGTAGTACCCTTTCTGCGTCGCCGTTTCAGACTGTGCGACGAACGGGAAC
>CAYWNQ010000165.1:0-4719 GCA_964459695.1 uncultured Halobacteriales archaeon
CGCCGGTCAGCTCCGTCTCGTCCTGGTTCTTCTTGTCCTTGGGCTCGAACGTCTCGATGGCCTGGCGCTTGTTCTCGTCGGCGACCAGCCGGACGACCTCGACGTGGGTCTCGAGGACGGCCTCGAGGTCGTCGTCGTACTCCTCCAGCAGCCGGTCGAGGTAGAACTCCGAGGCCGGGTCCAGCGCCTGCTCGTTGCGGATGGTGTACGGGGCGTCCAGGGCCTCGTTGACGTCCGCGACCACCGCGTCGCGCTGCTCCTGTGGCAGCAACACGAGCGGGTCCTGGTTCATCGGCGACCTGACGACGTCGTCGGCGGGGTCCTGGTCGCGGATGACGTCACACAGCCCGGTCCACCGGAAGGTGTACATCCGGCCCTCCGGCTGGCGGCTGTAGTGCTCGTAGTACCGGCGCACCTGCCGGTCGAAGTCGGACTTGCCCGACCCGACGGGGCCCAGCAGCAGCTTGATGCGCTTCTCGGGGCCGAGCCCCCGGGCGCCGGACTTGACCTTGTTGACGAACTCGTGCATCGCCTCGTGGATGACGCGTCCGTAGAAGGTGTTCTCGCCGTCGTCCAGCGGGTCCTCGCTCGCCAGCCGGTACTCCACGACGCCGGTCTCCTCGTCGTACTCGGTGCCGTAGTAGTCGAACATGTCCGCGATCCGCTGGTGGGCGTTGCGCGCCACCTTCGGATCGTCGTACAGCTCGTCGAGGTACCAGCCGAACGACCGGGTCTGGCGCAGGTCCTCGGGGATCGACCGCCGGTACTCCTCGCTCAGGGTCTCGAGGTTCTTGCTCATGCTAGCTGATGGGGGGACCGCCGGTGGAACCGTCCGGGGCCGCGTCGGGCCGCCCGGCCGTCCGGGTTCGGTGGCTCGCGACGGAGGCCAGTTCCCGTGCTCGCCCGCGCGCCGCCCGGCACGCGACCCATGTGAACGGTTGACACCGGTACTGTATTATACGTGAGTACTACTCCACCAAAAGGTTTCTCCCGAACTTGGTCGGGGCCGTAATATCGACCCCGTCAAATATGCACGCCGGTCGGCGAATCGAACCGCCGGTCGGCGTTCACGTCAGGTGAGGTCCGGCACCGACATTTTTATATCTGGAGATGGGACCGCCGGACTCAAGCCGGTCGCCGTCCTGCCTGCGGCCGATGGCCGACGGCGACCTGCCCGACGGCTGGGTCACCTGGAGCGACGAGGGCGACCGGCTGGTCTGGGCCTACCGACCCGACGTGTTCGACGGCGGCGCCTTTCCCCCGCCCTGTCTCCCCACGCTGTACGTCTCCCGTGGCGGCCGCAACCGCCGGCCGGGGGTCGAGCACGCGCCGGGGCCGGACGCGTCCTGGCACGTGCGGCTGTACCTCGAGCCGGAGGTGGCCCTCGACCCCGACCGGTACGACGACCGGTCGGCGGCGCTGGCGGGCGCCCGCCGGCTGGCCCGCCGGTTCGCCGCGGGCGACGTCGACGTCCGGTCGCTGTACCAGGTCCCCCGGGAGGACTACCTCGCGGAGCTCGAGGCCCGGACGGGGCAGGACTCTTGAGCCTCGGCGGCGTCGGACCCGCCGTGACCACCGTCACGCTCATCGGCACCCGGCTCGCGGAGGTCGGCACC
This sequence comes from uncultured Halobacteriales archaeon, assembly GCA_964459695.1. GTDB lineage: Archaea > Halobacteriota > Halobacteria > Halobacteriales > Haloarculaceae > CAYWNQ01. The sequence continues at coordinate 1,617 of CAYWNQ010000165.1, forward strand.
GAGTTCGTCTACGACGGCGAGGCGCCGGCCTGCGAGGGCTGTCCCTACCGCGAGCAGTGTCTCAACCTCTCGACCGGCGTGAAGTACCGGGTCACGGGCGTCCGGGAGGCCGCCAGCACCCTGGAGTGTGGCGTCCACGACACCGGCGTCACCGCCGTCGAGGTCGAGCCCGCGCCCGTGCTGGCCACCGTCGACGCCCAGGGGGCCTACGCCGGCTCGAAGGCCGCCCTGGAGGGCCCCTGCCCGTACACCGACTGCCCGAGCCACGAGTTCTGCGAGCCCGCCGGCGCCGAGTTCGACGAGGAGTACCAGATCACCGAGGTCGTCGGCGACCCGCCCCACGACTTCTGCATGCTCGACCGGGACCTGCGGCTGGTGGAGTTCGCCGCCCGGGACGACGCGGACTGACGGCCGCGCCCCGGGACGCCGGCCGGTGGCTACAGCGACGTCTCGCTGGCCGAGGGCTCGGGCGCGACCTCGCCGAGCCGGCCCACCAGCGACGCCGCGTAGCCGAACACGTCCTCGTAGCCGTACGGCGACAGCAACACCGGGTAGAACGGCTCCTCGGAGCTGATCGGGACGCCGTCTGCGGCGGCGTAGGCGTCGCCGGCGTCCACCCGCTCGAAGTTCCGGGCGAACACCTCGTAGCTCGCGCCGCGGTCCTTCGGCAGCGCCCGCGCCAGCCGGAACACCGGCACCTCGCGCTCCTCGGCAACCCGGCGGGCCGTCGTCGCCCCGACGGCGGCGAGGAACTGCCGGGCCAGCAGCTCGGCGTTGTGGGCCGCCGCGGCCGACCCCTGCAGACCGCACTCGACCTCGACGACCTCGGGGGTCTCGATGAGCCGACCCTTGCTGAACTCACCCGTCTCGACGACGGATTCGACGGTGAGGTACGGCACGACGGACTCGACCAGCGCGTCCACCTCGGCCACGAGCACGAACGGGACGGGATAGGACTGGGTCGAGTGCAGCGAGAACGTCGTGCATCCCCGGAGCTCGGTCCGGAGCCGGTGGGCGAGCCGCTCCTCGTGGGCCTCCCCCTCGGGGTCGCCGGGGAACGCCCGGTTGAGGTCGACGTCGACGTAGCGGCTGTTCCGTTCGATGGCCTCCTCGTTGGCGACGACGAGCTTCACCGGCCGCTGGACCGCTGGGGGGTCCGCCAGCAGGGCGTCGACGGCCCGGGGCCCGCAGGGCTCGTCGCCGTGGATGCCGCCCACCACGGCAACCTCGGGGTCGCCCTCCCCCAGCTGTTCGACGCGCATCTACCAGTCGTTGCGCCGGGGGGCTAATCAGTAGCTCGCTTCGGGGTGGCGGGAGGTCCCGCGGCCGCCAGGACCGCCCGCGGTCACTCCAGGACGGACACGAACCTCGGCGTACGAGGTGAAGTCTATCGCCTGGGGTTCAGAGACCTCAATCACGATAGTGACGATAGTAACGTAATAGCCGTTACTGTCGGGGCCCGGTTACGACTTCTATCGATGGACAGGTGGTTGTAGATGACGCGAGGGCGTCGTATTGAACGTCCTGTCGTCTCACAGCACACGGCGGCGGGACTACAGGCACTGCTGGTTACTGTTCTGTGGTCGTCGTCGTACGTACTGATCAAGGTCGGCCTCGAATCGATCCCTGCGATCACCTTCGCCGGATTACGATACGTACTGGCCACCGTGGTGCTGGTTCCGCTGTTCGTCCTCCGTGGCCATCACCTGACAGTCAGAAACCTCGAACGACGGGAACTCGGCATCCTCGTTCTCCTCGGGCTGTTCCTGTACACGGTCACGCAGGGGGCCCAGTTCGTCGCTCTGCAGTACCTTCGGGCAGCCACCATCAGCCTCCTGTTGAACTTCACGCCCGCCGTCGTCGCGCTCCTCGCGGCACCAACGCTCGGGGAACGGCCGTCGGCCCGCCAGTGGGTGGGGATCGGAGTGTTGCTCGCCGGCGTCGGCGTCTACTTCTACCCGTTCGACTACCAGACAGCTGCAGTTGTCGGTGTGGTCGTGATGCTGGTGGGGCTCGGTGCGAACGCGGCCGCTTCGATCCTCGGACGGCGGATTAACCGGGACGCGCTACTGTCTCCGCTGGTTGTCACGACGGTTAGCATGGGGATCGGGTCGGCAGTGTTGCTCACTGGCGGTGTCGTACTCCAGGGACTGCCCGCCCTGACGGTCCAGAGTTGGGCCATCGTCGTCTGGCTGGCCGTCGTGAACACCGCGTTCGCGTTCACGCTCTGGAACAGGACGCTTCAGACGCTCTCGGCGACCGAGTCGAGCGTCATCAACAATACCATGCTGGTGCAGATCGCGATCCTCGGGTGGGTGTTCCTCGGTGAACCGTTGGGTCGACTCGATCTGTTGGGGCTGGCCCTCGTGACGGCAGGCGCGGTCGCTGTGCAACTCTCCGAGTAGTAATCTACACGATAGTAACGTACTACGTTTACTACCGTCGAGCGTCGAGAGCTACTATGGAGACGTCCGCCCCGATTCGGAACCGGGTCCAGATCGCTCCGCTCGGATTCGAACATGCACGGTTGAAACAGCCGATCGTGGATTGGAAAGCCGACGTGGTCGTCGCCATCGAGTACGTGGATGCTGCCGACGAGATTCCATACGTCACAGCACTGTTGGACGAACTTGCCGACGACCAGCGAATCGTCCTGGACCGACGTGCGTGCGACATCTTCGAACTGTACGACGCTCTCGGGACGGTCGCCGAAGCGATTTCGGACTACGAGACCGACGACGTCTACGTCAACCTCTCTGCCGGGAGTAAAATCACCGCGATTGCGGGGATGATCGCCTGCATGGCCTCCGGAGCCTCGCCAATCTATGCCCGACCCGACTACGGCCCCGACGGGGAACACATTCCGGAGGAACCGTTCCACGACGACGTCGCGGAGGTGTTCGAACTACCGACGTACCCGATCGACCGCCCATCGGACACGCTCGTGGCATTTCTGGCCCGGATTCGGCGAGGAACGACCGAGACCGTCCAGGGGCGGTACCGGGGAGTGTCGAAACTGGACCTCATCGAGTTCGCGCGCGACGAGGGGTTCCCGTTCGTCGCACAGTCTGAAACGGCGACGCAGAAAGGGTACTACAGACTG
>CAYWNQ010000166.1:0-4701 GCA_964459695.1 uncultured Halobacteriales archaeon
CGGCGTTCCAGCCCGGCTCGCGGTCGAACCGGCGGGCCTGCAGCCGGTTGAGCAGTGCGAGCGCCCGCCACCGGCGCGGGCCGAGCGCCTCGCGGTAGCCCTCGCGGAGCCCGTCGTCGCCCCACGCACGCCGGGGGAACGCCCCCCGGACGATGCTCGTGTCCCAGAACGTCGACACCGCGACCGGCACGACCGCGTCGTAGCCGACCTCGACCAGCCGCTCGCACAGCCCGACGGCGTCGGCCCGGTCGAGGTGGCGTCGCACCCACGCCGGTGCGGCGGTCTCGGCGGGCACCTTCGTCACCAGCGGGACGTCGCCGGCGTGCTCGCGGACCGCGTCGTGGATCGCCTCGAGGAACGCGACGCCGTCGGCGAAGACGTCGTCGCGGCGGTTGTAGTACGGCGACAGGAACTGCTGGAGCAGGCCGCCGTTGGCGCCCGCCAGGTGGACCCCGTCGTAGCCAGCGTCGGCCGCCCAGCCGGCGACCCGGCCGAACCGCTCGGCCAGGTCCCGGACCTCGCCGGTCGAGAGCACCCGCGGGTCGAGGTCGACCAGCCCGAGGCGGTCGAGCGCCCGCAGCACCGCCGGCGGGCGCGACACCGCGAGCTGCTCGCCGTCGTGGCCGCGGTGCCACAGCGACCGGCTCCGGAGCCCGCCGTGGGCCAGCTGGACGAATATCCGCCCGCCGTGGGCGTGGACCGCGTCGGTCAGCCGCGCCAGGTCGGCGACGAACGCCGGGTCGTGGACCCGCGTCATGTTCGGCGCCGCGCAGCCGCCCCGGGCGGTGACCACGGCGGCGCCCTGGAACACCAGCCCCACCCCCGAGGCCGCCGTCGGCTCCAGCGCGTCGACCAGCCGGTCGACGGCGTCGGGACCGGTGCCGGCGCACTCCAGCAGCGGCGCGCGGTACAGCCGGTTGGGCAGCTCCACCCCGCCGACCGCGACCGGCGACTCCAGGGCGGTCGCCGTCACTCGCCGCCGCCGTCGGGCTCGTCGGTGAACGTCTCGTCGAACGCCTCGTCGCGCCGGAGCTCCGCCGTCATGGCCCGCCGGGCCTCCGCGGGCGAGGCGAACTCGTCGTACTCCTCGGCGATGCGGTCGAAGGCGTCGGCGAGGCTCTCGGTCTCGTTGGCCAGGTCGAGTTCCGCGCCGCGGTAGGTCGCCGCGAAGTCGTGGCTGTTCACCGGATAGGCGTGGTCGTCGAGGTCGGGGTCGACGGACTCCAGCAGCGACTCGACGGCGGCGGCCCGGGCGTGCTGGCGGTCGCGGGCGCCGCGCTGGGGGTCGTCCGGCATGGTACCACCTGGCAGGGGCGTACGCCACGCCGGGCATTAACCCTGGCGGCGTCCGGGGCCGACCCGTTCGCCGGACGTCGTGCGGGGGCCGTCCGGCGGGCGAGTCGATGGTCTCGCCTGGAACGCCCTCAACTGGACCGAAGGACTGCGCCGCACCCGCCCACCGCAACTCGTGCTTGAACCTAGGGATACCGCCGCCCGCCCGGTGGACGACCGAGCGAAGTCGGTCCCCGCGTGGGTGCCGTCCGAGCGCCGGCCGTCGTCTTGCGCCCGTCTGCCGCCCCTTTTTGCCCCGGGATGCCCAAGCCGCGGGTCCGATGAACGCGAGCGACGTCGCGGGCGGGCTGGCGGGCGGCGCGGCGGACGTGGCCGCGTCGGCGCCGGGCACCGCCGCCCTCCTGGCCGGCGCGGCGTGGTTGGTCGCTCGCCGGCGGGCCTACGCCGCCGACTGAGCCTCGCGCAGGGTGAACCGTCCCTCGTACAGCGCCGTCCCGACCACCACGGCGGCGGCGCCCGCCTCGGCCAGCGTCCGGACGTCTCCCAGGGTGGCGACCCCGCCGGACGCGACGACCGGTATCGACACCGCATCGACCACGCGCTCGACGGGACCGGCCCGGACGCCCTCGAGGCGTCCCTCGACGTCGACGTCGGTGAACAGCACGCCCGCGGCGCCCGCCGCCTCGAACCGCGCGGCGGCCGCGGCCGGGTCCAGGCCGGTCCCCTCCGTCCAGCCCGAGACCACCACCTCGCCGTCGCTGGCGTCTAGGCTCACCATCACGCTCCCGGGGTGGGTGTCCTCGATGCGGCCGACGATGGCCGGCTCCTCGACCGCCGCGGTGCCGAGGACGACGCGGTCGACGCCCGAGTCCAGCAGCGCCCGGGCGTCCGCCGTGGTCCGGATGCCGCCGCCGACCTGGACGTCGGCCTCGACCGCGTCGACGACCGCCGCCAGGGCGTCGGCGTTGGCCCGCTCGCCCTCGAAGGCGCCGTCGAGGTCGACGAGGTGCAGCGTCTCCGCGCCGGCGTCGACCCACCGCTCGGCGGCCGCCACGGGGTCGCCGTACTCCCGGCCCGTGCCGCGCTCGCCGCCGACGAGCTGGACGACCCGGCCGTCGCGGACGTCGACCGCCGGCACCACCTCGAACCGCTCGAACATGGACGCCGGTAGGCCGGGGTGGCTCAAAAGGGGACGGTTCGTGGCCCACGGAACCGCCCGCCACTGTCGGGTCCGGGCACCGGCCCCACCGCGTCGCTGGCGAGGTGTTTATGGCCGCGGCACTCCGAGCACTCGTCCGTGACCGAGCTACTGCTGGTGGTGGGCCTCGTCGTGGCGGCCTTCGTCGGGTTCAACATCGGCGGCTCGTCGACGGGCGTCGCCTTCGGCCCCGCGGTGGGGAGCAACACCGTCTCGAAGTTCTGGGCGGCGGCGCTGATGTCGGTGTTCGCGCTGCTGGGCGGCTGGACCGTCGGCCGGAACGTCATCGCGACGATGGGCGGCGACATCGTCCCGACGGGGCTGTTCACGCTGGAGGCCAGCATCGCGGTGCTGTTCTTCATCGGCTTCGCGCTGTTCCTCTCGAACGTCGTCGGGGTGCCGGCCTCGACCTCCATGACGGGCGTCGGCGCCATCGCCGGGCTGGGCCTCGCCAGGGGGGCGGTGGACTGGACCGTCCTCGGCCAGATCGTCGCCTGGTGGGTAGTCTCGCCTATCGTCGCCTTCTGGGTCAGCGGCGTCATCGGTCGGTACTTCTACCCGCGGCTGGTCGAGACCTTCGCCGTCACCCAGTCCGAGGGCGCGCTGCTGGGGCTGGACCGCTCCGGACAGCTCCCCCGGCCGACGCTGGGACCTGGGACCACCCTCCGGGAGTTCGTCGGCACGGTGCTCGTCGTGGTCATCGCCTGCTACATGGCGTTCGCCGCCGGGGCCTCGAACGTCGCCAACGCCGTCGCGCCGCTGGTCGCCGGCGGCGCCGGCCCGCTGACGGTCGAGCAGGGCGTGCTGCTCGGCGGCGGCGCCATCGCGCTGGGGGCGTTCACCATCGCCCGGCGGACGCTGGACACCGTCGGCAACGACCTCACGGAGCTGCCTCTGCTCGCGGCGCTGGTGGTCGCTGTGGTCAGCTCGACGCTCGTGACGGTGCTGTCGGAGATCGGCATCCCGGCGAGCTTCGTCATCATCGCCACCATGAGCATCGTGGGCCTGGGCTGGGGCCGTGCGACCCGGACCACGACGCTGTCGGACACCGTCACCGGCCGGGACGCCCCCGACGTCTCGGTCGGGGCGCTGGCGGCGGACTCGGCGGACGCCCCGACGGTCGGTGGCGGCGGCACCTCGACGCCCGAGGGCGAGGAGCACCCGCCCATCGGCGAGGAGGAGACCGAGGACCTGCCGAGGGCCGCCGACCTGTTCGAGCCCGAGACCACCGCCCGGGTAATCCTGCTCCAGAACGTGGTCCCGTCGCTGGCCACCGTCGCGTCGTTCCTGCTGTTCCGGTTCGCCCCCGGGCTCTGACCCGTCCATCATCGTTTTCGTCCGAGTCGGGCCCTAACAACAAGCTTGAACTTTCGGGGCCCAGAAGCTGACAGTTGATGCCCACCGTTGAATACCTGAACTACGAAGTGCTCGACGACCACGGCTGGTCGATGGACGACGACGACCTCTTCGAGAAGGCCGCCGACGCCGGACTCGGCGACGAGGACTACGGGCAACTCGACGTCAACGAGGGCGAGTACATCCTCGAGGCCGCCGAGGCGCAGGGTTACGACTGGCCGTTCTCCTGCCGGGCCGGCGCCTGCGCCAACTGCGCGGCCATCGTCAGGGAGGGCGAGATCGACATGGACATGCAGCAGATCCTCAGCGACGAGGAGGTCGAGGACAAGAACGTCCGCCTGACCTGCATCGGCTCGCCGGCCGCCGACGAGGTCCGCATCGTCTACAACGCCAAGCACCTCGACTACCTGCAGAACCGCGTCATCTAGTTACCGGCGTGAAACGTGCGGTAAACGAGCGCATCGTCTTCCGGGGTTTGCCGTACGTGATCCTTGGGCGTTGTCCACATACAGGAGCTTCACCGCCTATTCCACGTCCGGGTCCGGACTGCAAAGCAGACCACCTATCGCTTCCAGCGACGAACTGCGTGTCTGTTGCGTTCCTCACAGCCAGTTCCTGCTGACATGTTCGAGGGTCACGTCGGACTGGTCGAGGTACTGCGACATCTCGTGAACGGCGTCCCCTACCCCCCGCGCCGACAGCGTCTGGTCGCGCTGGAATAGGACCCCTGCCGTGTCCTCGATGTCCAGTTCGGTGAAAAGTCGTCGTCTTGCGTGAGGATCAACCGGTCGTGTTCGCGGGCGTACCGGGTGATCGACCCGTCGTCGGCACCCCACCCGAGTTCGGCGACGTCG
>CAYWNQ010000167.1:0-4674 GCA_964459695.1 uncultured Halobacteriales archaeon
CGCCGGCGTGCTCGTAGACGACGTGGGCCGCCGCGACGTCCTGGATCGCCAGCCCGGTGGAGTCGAAGACGGTGACGCCGTCGTCGTCGGTCCGACCGGGTTTGTCGCCGACCACGATCTCGCCGAGCTCGCCGTAGATGTCGCCGTCGTCGAGCACGCCCGCCGCCCACGGCACGTTGATCTCCCCGGAGTGGGTGCACTGCTCGTAGTCGTCGATGACCAGCGTGGCATCCAGCAGCACCTCGTCGGCGATCTCGTGCTTGCCCTCGGCGTCGGCGCCGATGGCGTTGACGTGGGTGTGGGGCCCGACCGAATCGACGACCGGCTCCCGGACCGGCGTCACCGTCGAGAGCACGTCGCAGGCCGCCGCCTCCGCGACCGAGCCGCCCCGGACGTCGAAGCGGTCCTCGAAGGCCGCGACGAACTCGGCCACCGCCGACTCGTCGACGTCGCTGACGACGACCTCCTCGATTGGCCGCACCGCGGCCACCGCCTCCAGCTGGGTGTAGGACTGGACGCCGGCGCCGACCACGCCCATCGAGCTGGCGTCCGCGACGGCCAGGTGGTCGGTGGCCACCGCCGCCGCGGCGCCCGTGCGCTTGCGGGTGATGATGGTGCCGTCCATCAGCGCCAGCGGGAAGGCGGTCTCGGGGTCCGAGTACACGAAGGTCCCCATCACGGTCGGGAGGTCGTGGTCGGCGGGGTTGTCGGGGTGGACGTTGACCCACTTCACCCCGGCGGCGTCCCAGTCGCCGGCGTCCATGTACGCCGGCATCGACCGGAAGTCCCCGTTGTACCGCCGGAGGTCGATGTAGGACTTGGCCGGCATCTGGACGTCCCCGTGGGCGTCGGCGGCGAACGCCTCCTCGACGGCCCGGATGACGTCCTCCATGCGCGTGGCGGCCTCGACGTCGTCGGGGCCCAGCAGTACCGTCTCCATGTCCGGCAAATGTTGCGCGCCGGCACTTAGTTTCCCCTATCGGTGGTGGGGATTCGGGGTCCTCACGATCGCTGGTGTGGTGCGGTGCGGCATTCGGTCGGCCATGCTAGGGCAGTCGCGTAACCGGTATCGGTCCGGGTGGGTCATCGAGCCCGGGCGGATGAATCCTGACCCGTCTCACGTCGGAATCGTCCCGATAGAAGCGCCTATCGAGCGACGGCGCGAAGAAGTTCCTCGACTGCGGTTCGGAAGCGATGCGCGGGTTCGGGTCAGGCGTCGGCGCGGGTGAGACGGTCGCCCGCTCTCACATCGCGCCGCCCATGCCGCCCATTCCACCCATGCCACCCATGCCGCCGCCGGGGCCACCGGGGCCGCCTTCCTCCTCCTCGCCCTCGGTGGAGAGGTCGCCGGCGGCGATGATGTCGTCGATCTTGAGGACCAGGTTCGCGGCCTCGGTGGCCGACGACAGTGCCTGCTCCTTGGCGTGGGCGGGCTCGACGACCCCGCCCTCGAAGGTGTCCTCCACGTCGCCGGTCAGCACGTTCAGCCCGGCCCGCTCGTCGCCGTCCTCGTGGGCCGCCCGCAGGTCGACCAGCGTGTCGATGGAGTCCAGGCCGGCGTTCTCGGCCAGCACGCGGGGGACGAGCTCCAGGGAGTCGGCGAACGCCTCGACGGCCAGCTGCTCGCGGCCCTCGACGCCGTCGGCGTAGTCGCGCAGCCGGCTGGCGAGCTCGACCTCGATGGCGCCGCCGCCGGGCAGCACGCGCCCGTCCGAGACCGTCTGGGCGACGACCTGCATCGCGTCGTCGACGCCGCGCTCGAGCTCGTCGACGACGTGGTCGGTCGAGCCACGGAGCAGGAGGGTGACGCCGTGGCCGTCGGTGCCCTCCACGTAGAACAGCTCGTCGTCCTCGTCGCGGCGGACCGTCGCGGTTCCGAGGTCGGCGGCGGAGACGCTGTCGAGGTCCGAGACGATGGTGGCGCCGGTGACCTCCTTCAGGAAGCCGACGTCGGACTTCTTGACCCGCCGGAGCGCCAGGATGCCCTCCTTGGCGAGGTAGTGCTGGGCCAGGTCGTCGATGCCCTTCTGGCAGAAGACGACGTCGGCGCCGGCGTCGGCGATGCGGTCGACCTTCTGCCGGAGCTGCTCGTCCTCCTTGTCCAGGAACTCCTGGAGCTGGTCGGGGGACTCGACCGACAGCTGGGTGTCGACGTCGGCCTCCTCGACCTCGATGGCCTCGTCGACCAGCAGCACGGAGGCGTCGGTGAGGTCGGTCGGCATGTCGGCGTGGACCGGGTCCTTGTCGACGACGGCACCGGTGAGCAGATCGGACTCCTCGACGCTGCGGCCGGTCTGGGTCTCGACGTTGACGAACTCCAGGTCGACGACGAACTGGCCGTCGTCGTCCTCGACAGTGACGGCGTTGACGGCGTCGACGATGAGCGCCGAGAGCAGCTCCTTGTTGACCTCGGCGCCCTTGCCCGTCATCGAGGTCTCGGCGACGCTGCGGAGCAGCTCCTCGTCGGTGGGGTCGACCTCCACGGCGACCTCGTCGACCTGCGAGCGGGCCTCCTCGCTCGCGAGGTTGAACCCGCGGATGGCCGCGGTCGGGTGGATGTCCTGCTCCAGGAGGTCCTCGGCGTTCTTCAACAGCTCGCCCGCGATGGCGACCGCCGTGGTCGTCCCGTCGCCGGCCTCGTCCTCCTGTGTCTCGGCGACCTCGACGATCATCGAGGCCGTCGGGTTGTCGATGTCCATCTCCTCGAGGATGGTGACGCCGTCGTTGGTGACGGTGACGTCGCCCATCGAGGAGACGAGCATCTTGTCCATCCCCTTGGGCCCGAGGGTCGAGCGTACCGACTCGGCGACCGCACGGGCGGCGGAGATGTTGTGGGACTGGGCGTCCTTGTCCTTCATCCGCTGGGAGTCCTCGCCCAGGATGATCATGGGCTGGCCCTGCATTCGCTGCTGCTGACTCATGACGGACGAAGATTGATGGCAGTTCTATATAAACGTGGCGGTGGAGGGCGAGCGTCGGCGGGGGTCGGGTCGCCTCGACCAGGGCGGAAACCCCACTACTCGGGGCGTGTGTGACTGGGTATCGTGTGATGGGATGGCACCCATCCTCGGGAGAGGGGGCAGGTTGCAGGAGGGGGATTTAAGTTCGATGTCCGGGCCGTCGTGTCGGTTTCGGACTGTCGCGTCCGCGTCACGAGGACGCACCAGGACAGGGGTTTGAACACGTGGAGACGTTCCGGGTCGCTCGCTCCGCTCGCTCCCGGGCTGGGACTCCCCTGCTCAAATCCCTGCCGTGGCTGGTTCAGGCGCTCGCGTTCGCTCGCGCCAGAATTACGCCGGGACAGGGATTTGAACCCTGGCTCCCGTGAGGGAACACGCTTTCCAGGCGTGCGCATTGCCACTCTGCCATCCCGGCCCGGCCGGACGTACCCGCTACGGTCGCTTAAGGGCTTTCGTTCACCGAGAGCCACCGGTCCAGACCGTAGGAGGCCCCCGTCGCCAGCGCCGTCACGACCACCGCCACGCCGGCCAGCACCGCGGCGTCGGGCGTCGCCGGCGTCAGCAGTCGGTAGCCCAGCGCGAGCACCAGGAACGACAGGCCGCCGACCAGTCCCCAGGCGACGGCGTCGCGCAGCTCGCGGTCCATCACGTCACCGGCTGGCGATCGCCTCGATCTCGACGCCGACGCCCTTCGGCAGCGCGCCGGCCTGGACCGCCGACCGCGCCGGCGGCTCCTCGCCGAAGTAGCTCCCGTAGACCTCGTTCATCTCGTCGAAGTCCTCGATGTCGGCGAGGTAGACCGTCATCTTCAGCGCGTCGTCCAGCCCCGAGCCGGCGGCCGACAGCACGGCAGCGACGTTGTCCATCGCCTGCTGGGTCTGGTCGGCGATCGGCGCGTCGTCAAGCAGCTCGCCGTCGGTCGTCAGGGGAATCTGGCCGGCGGTGAACACGACGTCGTCGGTGGCGGTGGCCTGGCTGTACGCGCCGACGGCGGCGGGGGCCGCGTCGGTACTGATGGTCTCGCGCATGGGTACGCGGTCGCGCGGGTGGTGGATAAAAGCTCCCGGTCGTCCTGGGACGCTGTTCAGTTTCGGTCGTTCTCTCGCCCGGCGGACGGCTCACGTTTCGTCTTTACCGCCGTCCATCACGAGCTTGTCCGAGGGGTGGCTCCCTGGCGGGGTCGCAGCGACCCGGTGGTAGTGCCGGCGGTCGGGGACCCACGGCGGAACCCACCCCGATCCGAACCACTGGACGGGAGCCGGGACAAGAGTTTTCGTCCGGCAGTACCTCCCGGCTGTATGGCACGCGAGGCCGACGTCCGGGGGCTGGGCGTCAGCGTCGGCGAGCGGGGCGACGGCGCACCGGTGGTGATGCTGGCCGTCGACGACAGGGTGGTCCCCATCTTCATCAGCGAGGACCAGGCCCAGTCCATCAAGCACGCCCTCGACGGGCGCCCGTTCGAGCGCCCGCTGACCCACGACCTGTTCGTGGAGATGGTCTCGGAGTTCGGCGGCGCCATCGACCGCGTGCGGATCGACGACGTCCGCGAGGGCACGTTCCTGGCGAAGATCGACGCCGAGCAGTACCACGGCGGCGAGCGCTCGACGCGGGTGCTGGACGCGCGGCCCAGCGACGCCATCGCCATCGCGCTGCGGGTCGGCTGCACCATCGAGGTGACCGAGGCGGTGCTCGAGAGCGCCGGGCGGCCCGCCGA
>CAYWNQ010000168.1:0-4668 GCA_964459695.1 uncultured Halobacteriales archaeon
ACACCACCTACCCCGAGTACCTGCGGGACGACCTCCGGGACCGCATCTTCCACGAGGACGCCAACCCGTTCCTGGCCGACCAGTTCAACCACATCGACGGCGGCGAGGACGAGCGCCGCGAGATCGCCGACGGCGGCCCGTGCGTCATCCTCTCGACCTCCGGGATGGTCGAGGGCGGGCCCATCATGTCGTGGCTGCGCCACGTCGGCGGCGAGGCGGACTCGACGATGACGTTCGTCGGCTACCAGGCCCAGGGGACGCTCGGCCGGCGCATCCAGAACGGCTGGGACGAGATCCCGTTCTCGGACGGTAACGGGCGGGGTCGCGGCGACACGCTGACCCTGAAGATGGACGTCGAGACCGTCGACGGGTTCTCCGGCCACGCCGACCGCCAGGGGCTGGAGAACTTCGTCCGCACGATGAACCCCCGTCCCGAGAAGGTGCTGTGCGTCCACGGCGACGAGTCCTCGGTCCAGGACCTCTCGTCGGCGCTGTACCACGAGTTCGACATGCGGACGTTCGCGCCGAAGAACCTGGAGACGTTCCGGTTCAAGTGACCCGAGCCCCCGCCCTCCGGCCGTCCGGATGGACCGCGTGAGCCACGGCCGGCTCGTCGGCGGGATCCGCGACCGCGTCGCCACGCTCCGCCGACAGCTGTTCGAGCACCAGCGTCACCTCAACGCCCTCGCCCGCCGGCGGAGCCGCGCCGCGGTGGACGCCAGACGGGACGCCGAGGAGACCCGTGCCGACGTGCTCGACACCGTGCTCGACGTCCGCCCGGGCTGGGCACCCTACCAGGTCCGGGCGCTGCAGCACCGCGCGGAGCTCTCGGCGGTGCTCGCGTACCTCGACGACCGGCAGCCCGAGACCGTCCTCGAGCTCGGCACGTTCCTGGGCGGGACGCTGTACGTCTGGGCCCGGGCCCTGGAGAGCGTCGAGCAGGTCGTCACGGTCGACAAGCCGGTCTGGACCGACCTGGTCCACGAGGGCCGCCGCGAGCTGTTCCCCACGTTCGCCGCCGACGTCCGCATCGACCTGGTGTACGGGGACTCCCACGACGACCGCACGGTCGAGGCGGTCGCCGACCGCCTCCGGGGCGAGGTCGACCTCCTGTTCGTCGACGGCGACCACACCTACGAGGGGGTCCGCGAGGACTTCGAGACCTACCGGGAGCTCGTCGGCGGGGACGGCGTGGTGGCGTTCCACGACGTCCGTCGCCACGCGGCGGACGACGACGAGAGGCGCCAGCGCCTCGCCGCCGTCGAGGACCTCACGGCGGACCTCGTCGCCGTCGGCCGCCCGGAGTGGGGCGTGAGCGAGTTCTGGACCGAGGTCCGCGAGGAGTACGAGAGCCGCGAGTTCCTCGCCCACCCCGACCAGCTCGGGAAGGGTATCGGCGTCCTGGAGCTGTAGCCGGTCGGACCGGCGACCGTCGGTCCCGGCGTTCAACGGACGTACCAGAACGTTGGGGACGGGCCGGCCCGGCGTCGTCGCCACCGCGCTGGCGCTGGCCGGCGTCGTGGTGGCGGCTACCACTCCTGGCTCCAGGCGACGACCGCCTGTGCGTTCGGCGGCGGGGGCTGTGCCGCCGTGCTCTGGCGGGCGCCCGTCCCGGGGCTGATCGTCCCCAACCTGTCGCTGGTGGCGTTCGTGCTCATCGTGGGGACGCTCTCGGTGGCCTACTCGGCGTCGGCGGGGTCGACGACCTCGTCGCGGTCGGGATAGACCCCGACCTGGTCGCAGCGGTCCGCCAGCGGACACGCCTCGGGGCCGTCGAGACACGCCGGCGACCGGGCGGTGCAGTACTCGCGCCCGAACTGGATGCTCGCCGTGTGGCCGAAGCCGCACTTGTCGGCGGGCACCTCCCGCTCCAGCACCGCGCGGACGGCCTCGTGGTCGGCGTCGGGCGGCGCGACGCCGAGCCGCCGGTAGAGCCGGTGGACGTGGGTGTCGACGGGGAACACTCCCTCGCGCCCGCCGGCGAACAGCAGCACGCAGTCGGCGGTCTTCGGGCCGACGCCGTCCATCTCCAGCAGTGCCTCGCGGACCTCGCCGGGATCGCCCTCCCGGACGAACGCGTCGAAACCCTCGGTGCCGCCGTACTCCTCGCAGATGCGGTCGGCCAGCGCGACGATGGTCTCGGACTTGCGGTTGTGGAGCCCCGCCGGCTGGATGGCGTCGGCCACCGCGGCGGGGTCGGCGGCGGCGAGGTGCTCGGCCAGTCGCCCGGCGGGACCCCACTCGGCCATCAGCGCGTCGTGGGCCGGCTGGGAGGCCTCGTCGCTGGTGTTCTGGGTCAGGACGGTCCGCACGAGGCACTCGACGGCGTCCTGGCCGCCGTAGGTCGTCGTCCAGTACAGCTCGCCCAGCCGGTCGACCACCGCCTCGGCGCGGGTGGCCGGCTCGCCCTCCCCGAACGACGCCGGCTCGCCGCCGGCGGCCTCGCCCCCCGCGATGTTGGCGGACGGTTCCTCCTCCATGGCGGCCCTCGGCGCGCCGGCGGGAAAAGAGCTACTCGACGCGGAGCCGGCACTCCACCTCGGCGCCGCCTGCCAGCGCAGCGGTCAGGGCGTCGGGGAGGTCGGCCGCCGCCGCGTCGGCGTCGACCAGCACCGTCCGGTCGTCGACGTAGGTCGACGTCCGGGCGACCAGGCTGCGGTCGTCCGCGAAGGTGAGGTCGGGGTGGCCCCGGCCCCTGACGGTCGCTCGCTCGTCGCCCGCCGACAGCGTGGCGACGATCCCGGCGTCGGGGTCGCGGCAGGTCTCGACGAACGCCGGGTCGAACTCCGCCGGCGTCCGGTCGGCACCGACGGCGAGGATGCAGTCGCCCGCCGGGGTGAGCCAGTCGTCGCTGGTCAGCTCCCAGGTGCTTGCGTGGGCGGCGGTGACGTGTTCGTGCCCACGCGCGCGGACGACCTCCTCCATGGACGTGGGTGGTGGGTGGGCGTACTTGAGCCCCGCGGGTCGTGCGTGGGAACCGTGTCGGGCTGGTTCTGTTCGCGGTTCCGGCTTCCTCGTATGGACTCCGGCCGCTCGACAGAGGGACAGCCAAACCGCCGCCGACTGGGCGAGCGGTAAACGCGGTGAACCGCGAGCCGTGAGCGCCGCGCGACCGCAGCTGCCGGGGCGTTCCGGGCGGTAGTGGCGGTGAAGTCTGAGCACGCGATCCGGCGTCACGGGGCGGTCCTGGCGGTCACGGTCAATCACGATGACCCATGGCGTCGCGACCGGCAATCCCCGATTCCTTTTTACGTTCGCCGGCTCGTGTGTCAACCGTTGACTACCCGCTGTCCGGCGATTGTGACCCCTCTACAGGGGGTCGACTCACCACAATCTTTATAGGAGGCAAGAGAGTAGACGGAGGTACCAGAACGCCTCCGGCGTTCGCCAGCATCGTCCCGCAGAATGACAGGAACGCACCCTTGTCCGGTGACCGCATTCTCGCCAGCCGGTGCTGGGTGCGCCGGAGCGGTAATGGAACAGACGCGATAACAATGGCAGAGAGCATCGACGAATCCAAGAACGTAGAACTGACAGACGACGACCTCGAGAACGAGTCCAAAGGCGAACTCATCAAGCTCGCCGGCCAGCTCCGGGACCGACGCAACGATCTGAACCAGATGGCCAGCGAGCGCGCCTCCAAGCGCGACGAGCTGAACGCCAAGACCCGCGAGAAGGTCGACGAGGCCCAGGAGCACCGCGAGCAGCGCGACGAGCTCAACGAGGAGGTCCAGGAGCACAAGGAGAAGCGCAACGAGCTCAACGCGAAGGCCAACGAGCTGTTCGACGAGGTCGACGACCGCAAGGAGGACCTCGAGCTCGACGAGGGCAAGAGCGTCGACCAGCTCGAGGAGGAGATCGAGGAGCTGGAGTTCAAGCAGCAGACCGAGGTGCTCGACGCCGACGACGAGCGCGAGCTCATCGAGAAGATCGAGGACAAGCGCGAGCAGCTGGCCGAGCGCAGGGAGAAGCTCGACCAGACCGGCGACCTCGACGAGCTCAAGGAGAAGGCCCAGGAGGTCCGTGCCGAGGCCTCCAAGCACCACCAGAAGGTCACCGAGCTGGCCGACGAGGCCCAGGAGCACCACAACCAGATGATCGAGGCCTACCGCGAGGCCGACGACATCCGCGACGAGGCCGACGAGTGGCACGAGAAGTTCGTCGACGCCCAGGAGGCCGCCGACCGCCACCACGAGGACTTCGTCCGCGTCCAGAAGCGCCTCCGCGAGCTGGACAAGGAGGAGGAAGAGGAGGAGGAGGCCGAGCGCAAGGCCGAGGAGCAGGCGGCCAAGGAGGAGGCCGAGGAGATCTACCAGCAGTTCAAGGACGGCGAGACCCTCGACACCGAGGACCTGATGAAGCTCCAGAAGACGGGGCTGCTGTAGTCCGGGCCGACGTTTCTGCGGCCGTGGCGAGCCGGTACCGTTCGACGCGACGGTGACGGGCCCGAGTCGCGCGTGTCGCCACGGTCTCGCGGGCACTGTTCAGTTTAGGATCGTTCTCTCACTACCGCCGGGAAAGCCCCGCCCGCTCGACCGCTAGGATTCCCGCATGATTCCCCCGCCACCGCCAACCGCTGCTCGTGCTTGAACCTCGGATTCCGCCGGAAAACTCCCGCCCGCTCGACCGTCCGCGGCTCGTTGCGCGCTTCGGCCTCCCTTCGGTCGG
>CAYWNQ010000169.1:0-4633 GCA_964459695.1 uncultured Halobacteriales archaeon
GGCGGTCTTCGGGCGCGGGGGCGAGCCAGTCCGAGCACGCGATCCAGCGCAGCGGATGTCCGGGCCACCGGAAACCGACTGGAACTCGTCCACGGCCGCCCACCGCCCCGCTACTCCCCCAGCCGCTTTCTGCGCCAGGCCTCGGTGTCGGGCGTCTGGTTGAAGGTGTAGATGTGCAGGCCGCGGATGCCCACCGCCTCGTCGTCGACGTGGGGCGCGAGACCGTCGACCAGTTCGTCGGGCTCGTACTGGCCGCGCGAGCCGATGAGCTGTCGCACGAACCCCAGGATCCCGGTCGTCTTCCGGAGGAAGTCGACGGAGTCACCGACGCCGACCTTCCGGGAGATCTGGAGCAGCCGCTGGTAGTTCATCACCCCCGGGATGCCGACCTCGACGGGGAGCTCGACGCCCCGGTCGCGGACGGTCCCGATCCAGGACAGCACCGCGTCGGGGTCGTAGCACAGCTGGGTCACGACGTACGTGGCGTGGGGCGCCTTGCGCTCCATGGCCTCGGCGAGCGTGGCGTCGTCGAGGAACTCGTGGCCCTCCGGGTAGCCGGTGATGCCCACCTCGTCGAACTCCCGGCCCAGCTCCTCCAGCGCGACGATGAGGTCGTGGGCGGACTCGTAGGGACCGGCGGGCTCCTCCCGGTCGCCGCCGGGGACGAACACGTCGGTGACGCCGGCCTCGTGGAGCCGGGTGGCGATCTCCTCGAGGTGGTCGCGGCCCTCGACGTACCGGGCGGCCACGTGGGGCGCGACGTCGTAGCCCCGCTCGGCGGCGTACTCGGTCTTCTCGACGGTGGCGCCGATGCCGAGCGTCGGCGAGGTGGTGATGGCGACGGTGGCGTCGCCGGGCACCGCCGGGAGCTCGTCGTCGAAGCTGTCGAACGGCATCAGCTCGTAGCGGGCGCCGGTCAGGAGGGTCGCGACGCCGTCGCCGCCGGCGTCGGTCGACCTGCCGAGGGACATCTCACCGGTGGCGGACGGCCGGGCCACACTTCGGTCTGGGGGTTCCACTCCACACCCTTTCAAGTGGCGCGCTCAGGCGCCGCCGGAGGCGCGCCGGCGCACCCGCATCGCCGCCTCCTCGTAGGTGCACTCCCGCCCGGGGGCCTCCGAGACGCGATGGAGCACCAGCTCCAGGAGGTCCAGCTCGCGCAGCAGCTCGCGGGTCCGCTGCTCGCCCAGCCCGAGCCGGCGCTCGACCTCGTAGACGGTCGCCGACTCGACGACGGCCTCCAGCACGGTCCCGACCTCGACGCCCTCGGGCAGCCCGAGGCCGTCGGTGACCAGCTGCTCCTCGCCGGCGTCGGCGGGCGACGAGCCGGCGGCTGGCTCGTCGCCCTCGAGCGGGCCGTCGGTCGTCTCGTAGGACGCCGGGTCGTGGACGCCGGCGTCGATCATGTACCGCCGGACGGTCTCGGCGGCGACGTCCATCCCGATGCGGTCGCGCATCTCGGCGAACGTCTCGCAGGTCTCGTACACCGACCGGAGGTACGGGACGTCCTCGTAGGGCGGCACACCCTCGGTCCGGACCGCTTCGAGCCGGTCGCTGTCCGCGTCGCCGACCTCGCCACCGTCGGGAGCGGCCCCGTCGTCGTCCCCGTCCGGCCCCCTGCCAGCCGGCGGGGCCGACTCGCCTGGCGTCGAGGCAGACTCCGGGTCGGTGCCGCCGGGCGCCTCGATGGCCACCTCGAGGTCGAGCAGGAGGTTCCCGTCGGGGCCGAGGCTGACGTCCCGCTCGGTCACCGACAGCGACGCGCCGGCGGACGACAGCTCCGGCGGCCGGGGCGGCTGGACCTCGACCCGGATGCCCCCGTCGGCGGTCAGTTCGGCGGCCACCGGCTCGCCGTCCGACGCACCGCCGTCGAGCGGGACCGCCAGCGCCACCTCCGCCGAGAGCGCGTCTTCGGCCGCCGTGGACGCCTCCACGGTCCGGACCTCCGCCGGGCCAGAGCCGTACGCCTCGAGGAGCCGCGAGAGGACGTCGACCGCGTCGTGGACCGCCATGGTTGTCAAGGTATGACACGTCGTGGAATGAACGTGCGTGGGGAATACTGAACCCTTTCAAGAGGCCGTGGTAGCACGGCCCCGATCGGTTGCGAGGGCGGGGAGCCGGCGGTGTCGGAGAGGCCGCGGTCCTCAAGCGTTTTGGTGGAGGCCCCGGTTGGGCCGGTAGCGATGGCGCGTCGCCGTTCCACGGGGGCCGACCTGCGGCGGGAGCTCGGGCTGCTGGAGTACCGGCCGGTGGAGTGGTTCCTGCTGTCCGGCAACCGGCTGGTGGTCAGCGGGGTGCTGCTGGTCGTGGTCGGCGCCGTCGTGCTGGCCACGGTCCTGAGCGGCGCCGCGCCGCTCACCGAGACCGACCCGATCCTGTTCGTCCTGTTCGCGCTGGTCGGCGGCAACTTCACGCTGGTCGCCATCGTGGTCTCCATCAGCCAGTTCGTGCTCTCCCGGCACCTCGAGTCGCCAGGCGAGATCCGCGACCGGCTGTCGGAGGTCGTCGGCTACCGACAGGCCGTCGGCGAGGTCACCCGCGAGCGGGTCATCCCCGTCACGCCGACGGCCTTCTTCCTGCTGCTGTTCCGGAGCATCGAGCGCGACGCCGCCGAGCTGGACGCCGACTCCTGGCCGACCCGCGACGACCACCTCGACGAGGCGGTTCACGACCTGATGGCCGACATGTCCGTCCACGCCCGCGAGGTCATCGACCTGCTCGAGGACAGCGCCGGCGGGACCCACAACGCGCTGTTCGCCTCGCTGAACACCAACTACTCCCGGTACTTCGCCGAGGCCTACCGCATCCGGGCGGCCTACGGCGAGGACCTACCGGAGACGGTCGAGGAGACCCTCACCGGCCTCGAGCGCCACGTCGAGCAGATCGACGTCGCCCGGCGGTACTTCAAGACGGTGTTCATCCAGTCGGAGCTCTCCTCGCTGACCCGGCTGCTGCTGTACATCGGCCCGCCGGTCCAGATCGTCTCGGTGGTGCTGATGCTGCTGTTCACCGCGCCGGGGGAGGTCTGGCTCCCCGAGCCGGTGCTGGCGGTGGTGATCCCGGTGGTGGTGACCGCCGGCTTCGCACCGTTCGCGCTGCTGACGGCCTACATCCTCCGGCTGGCGACGGTGGTCGAGCGGACGGCGCTGATGTACCCCTTCACCCCCGACGAGTGAGGCGGGGATCCGTGCCGGTGGTCGCCTCGTGTGGACGGACCCTGTATCCGTCACTCACACCGCGACTGCCACCGCCGACCGCCACTCGTGCTCGCGCCGACCGTTCCGCCGAAAGCCCCCGCCCGTGCCAGTTGACCAGCCGGCGACCGATGCCAGGTGGTCAACCCGACCTGGGTGGAACTGAACGGGTGAGACGGGGAGGGGAGCGTAGCGACCGAACGAAGTGAGCCGCGAGCGCGCGCCCCGACCGGAGGGAGGGCCGCGACTTGCGCGAGCGGAGAGCGGCGGGCGACGCGACCGGCGGGCGGCGCGACCACCGGGAGCGCCGCCGACCGGGCGAGCGGTGAACGCAGTGAACCGCGAGCCAGCGAGCGTCGCCGGATGTGCGAACGGCGAGCGACGGGTGGCGTGAACGAAGCGAACGCCACCGGATGAGCGAGTAGCGAGGGACCGGAGGTCCCTCGGACCGTGCGAACGGGCAGTGCGCGGCGCCCTGCGCCGCGACTGCGAGGCGGTGCAACCGCCTCGCCGCACCCGTGAGCAGACGGTGTCCTCGCGAGCGAAGCGAGCGAGGGCTCGGCAGAGCTTTGCTCTGCCGGCGACCGAAGGGAGCCGCGAGCAAGCGAGCCGTGAGCATGCGACCCGCGAGCGCCGCCCGAGTCCAGCCTGCCGGGGCTTTCCGGGCGGTACTGGCAGCCGCCACGAGCTAATCTGAACAGTGCCGTCGATCCCACCCCCCGAACTCACGTGGCCGGGCGCCCTCCACCCACCATGGCCGACGAGTACGCCATCCTCGACCCCGCGGACGTCCCGACCGAGACCTTCGACACCTCCGACGTCGCGGTCCGGAAGCTGACCGAGCGCCTGGGCTGCACCGACTGCCGGGTCAACCAGGTGGTCCTCGAGCCGGGCGACGTCCTCACGCCGCACAGCCACGACGGCCAGGAGGAGGTGTTCGTGGCGCTGACCGGGGGCGCTATCGCCATCGAGGACGAGGTCCACCCGGTCCCCGAGGGCGGCGTGGTGCGGGTCGCCCCCGACCCCGTGCGGAACCTCCTGAACGAGACCGACGACGAGACCCAGGTCTGGCTGGCGGTCGGCGCGCCGCCGGTGGGGACCGTCGACGGGTTCGGTGCCTACCGGCTGCCCGACGAGGGGGAGTAGCCGCCCAGCCTACCCCTGGGCCTCCCGGATCGCCTCGTTCAGCGCCGGGACGATGTCGTGGAGGTCGCCGACGACGGCGTACTCGCCCTTCTGCATGATGGCCGCGTCGGGGTCGGTGTTGATGGCGAGGATGTTCTCGGCGCCCTTGCAGCCCACCATGTGTTGGACGGCGCCGCTGATGCCGCAGGCGATGTAGAGGTCCGGGCTGATCTTCGCGCCCGTGAGCCCGATCTGGTCATCGTGGGGGCGCCAGCCCTCGTTGACCGCCGCGCGGGAGGCCCCGACGGCGCCGC